>QOQI01000009.1 GCA_003332035.1 Paracoccaceae bacterium | reverse complement strand
CTAATTTGATAAATACTAAAGACGGGGCTGGGAGAATTACTGGACTTACATCAAAGGCACTGATCGAAGCCTCCCAGATTAACAATAAAGATACTCCGAATAAGATAGGAGGCAAGACCATTTTAGTTTTGGCGAGATTTGATTGAGCAATAAAAATATTTATTATCCAAGCGGCTATCCAAAAAATGATAGAAAATAAGAAAAAACTATTCATCGAACAATCATCATTCTTTTAAAAACAAAGGCCTGAATTATACTGATCAAGCCTACCAATGAAGCTGCAAGAATAGCTGCAGTAAATAATGCACTCCAGATTTGGATCGTTTGCCCATAATAACTTCCTGAAAGCATTCTAGCTCCCAAACCTGCGATTGCACCAGATGGTAGCTCTCCAACAATAGCTCCGACAAGCGATGCCGCCATCCCGAGCTTCAGCGAAGTAAATAAAAAGGGAATTGACTTGGGGAGCCTTAATTTAATCAAAATCTGAAACTGCGAGGCCGACCAAGTTTTCATTTGATCAATTTCAAGTAAATCAGGTGACCTAAGTCCCTTAACCATTCCCACTACAATTGGAAAAAAGGAAAGGTACATTGAAATAACGGCCTTAGGCAATAGCCCGGTAAAACCAATTGAACTCAATACGACAATGATCATAGGAGCTAACGCCAGTATTGGTATTGTTTGACTCGTAATAATCCATGGCATCACACTTAAATTTGTCGCTTTGTCATGTACAATTGCTAAAGCTAATAAAATACCTAAAAGCGTCCCCAGCATGAAGCCAGCCAATGTTGCCGATAACGTTATCCAACCATGGTAAACAAGCGATCGTTTAGACGTAACTTTTTTATCAAAAATCGTCTTCCACATTTCATAGCCTACCTGATGAGGTGTCGGCAATTTAGGCTTCTTCTGAGACCAGGTATCATGAACAAGTTCAGAAAAACTAAGTTTCTGATCGTTCCTTTCTGCCTTGTCTAATGCCCATGACGAATTCAATACTATTGAGAAACTATACCAAATTAGCACTATAAAAGTGGAAATTGTTAGTACTGGAAGGAACGCATTATTCATAACTATGCCCCGCCCTTAAACCTTCTCTTACTCTTTGGGCAATATCAATAAACTCTTTCGTATCTCTTATCTCCAAGGGTCGTTTGTCAGGCAAATCACTTTCAATTATATCAATAATTCGTCCTGGACGAGGAGACATAACAACAATTTTAGTGGATAGGTAAACCGCCTCAGGAATCGAGTGAGTTACAAAACAAATTGTTTTTTTTGTTGAATGCCAAAGTTTCAGCAACTGTTCGTTTAAATAGTCTCTTACTATTTCATCCAAAGCACCAAAAGGTTCATCCATTAATAAAATATCCGCATCAAACGCTAGAGCCCTTGCGATGGATGCTCTTTGTTGCATGCCACCAGAAAGCTGCCATGGAAATTTCTTTTCAAAATCTTCTAACTCAACTAACTTTAGAACTTTCTCAACTCTCTCTTTTTGCTCAGACTTACTTATCCCCATTATTTCTAATGGTAAGCGTATATTTTTTCCTATTGTGCGCCACGGATATAATCCCGCTGATTGAAAAACATATCCATATGCCCGACTTTCTCGGGCAGCTTTTGGAGAAACACCATTAATCGTGATAGTTCCATCTGTCGGCTGATCTAGATCTGCCATAACTCTTAAAAATGTTGTTTTACCGCATCCAGATGGCCCAATAAAACTTATAAAGTCACCTTTTGTAATATTAAGGTTTACATCTTTCAAAGCATGAATGGGCCCGTCATTGGTTTGGAAAGTTAAATCCAACGACTGTGCGGAAATCACTGTCTCGTCTGTCACAAGTTGCCCCTAAGTCTTAAACACCTGTAGCAGGTATCCCAGTGCGCTTCACTGGAGTTGGAGATGTAAGATCTTTCCAATTTGAAAGAGCTTGGTTTATTGGTGTGTTTCCTTTGCGTGCAACAAATTCACCGTGCCCCTCTTTCGTATTAATTTTACCATCAGAAATTGCAACGTAACCTCTGGTTAAGGTGTATCTAGGCAAGCCTGTTACTTTGTGACCTTCAAACACATTGTAGTCAATTGCTGATTGCTGAGACGATGCCTTAATCGTTTTAGACTTTTCAGGATCCCAGACAATCAAATCTGCATCTGCTCCAACCAATATTGCTCCTTTTTTAGGATAACAATTTAATATTTTTGCTATATTTGTGGAAGTAACTGCTACAAATTCGTTCATAGTAAGTCGACCTGTCCTGACACCGTGGGTCCACAACATAGGTAATCTATCTTCCAGACCACCCGTGCCATTTGGAATTTTTGTAAAATCACCTACACCAAAACGTTTTTGTTCGGTTGTAAAGGCACAGTGGTCTGTAGCAACAACGCTCAAAGATCCTGCTTGTAATCCAGCCCATAAACTATCCTGGTGCATTTTATTTCTAAAAGGCGGTGACATTACCCGACGAGCAGCATGATCCCAGTCTTTATTAAAGTACTCACTTTCATCAAGAGTTAAATGCTGTATCAAAGGTTCACCCCAAACCCGCTTGCCCGCCTGCCTAGCGCGACGAATTGCTTCGTGGGATTCTTCACAAGATGTATGAACAACATAAAGAGGAACTCCAGCCATATCAGCGATCATGATAGCGCGGTTTGTTGCCTCACCTTCAACTTGGCTTGGTCGCGAATATGCATGAGCTTCTGGGCCATTGTTACCCTCAGCCAAAAGCTTTGCGCTCAGCTCTGCTACGACATCGCCATTCTCAGCGTGAACCATAGCGATTCCCCCAAGCTCCGCCAGGCGAGAAAAAGATGAATACAATTCATCATCATTCACCATTAAAGCACCTTTGTAAGCCAGGAAGTGTTTAAAAGTACTGATGCCGCGTTCCTCAATTACCGTTTTCATATCGTTAAAAACTTGCTCACCCCACCAAGTTACAGCCATATGAAAAGAATAATCACAATTGGCTCTAGTAGATTTATTATCCCAGCGCTTTAAAGCATCTAGCAAACTCTCGCCCGGGTTTGGTAGAGCGAAATCTACCACCATCGTAGTTCCACCAGCTAGGCCAGCTCGAGTACCACTTTCAAAATCATCGCTTGAATATGTACCCATAAAAGGCATTTCCAAATGGGTATGTGGGTCAATTCCACCTGGCATAACAAAACAATCTGTAGCGTCAATCTCACTGTCTCCAGAGAGATTTTTCCCGATCTCTACTATTTTCGAACCCTCAATTAAAATATCAGCTCTGTAAGTCAAATCGTGAGTTACAACTGTTCCATTTTTAATTACCTTCGACATTTTTTAACTCCTAAGGATATGACTATTGAATAATTGCAGTATTTAAAACTGCGTGAAGAAGTACATCGGTTCCAGCCTGCGCCCATTCTTTTGAAATTTCTTCAGCCTCGTTATGACTCAAACCATCTTCACAGGGGCACATGATCATGGCAGTTGGGGCCAAATCATTGATCCAACAAGCATCGTGCCCAGCTCCTGAAACAATATCCATATGACTGTAGCCAAGTTCAACTGCGGCCTCTCTAACTGCTGAAACACAGTCTTCATCGAAAGCTGGCGGATTAAATTGGCCAACGATTGAACATTCGAACTCAACACCAATATCGCTACATAATTTTGGAGCTCTTTCCTCAAATTCGGAAACCATATCTTCCAGTATGTCTATCAAATGGGTTCGCATATCCACTGTACACACAATTTGCCCAGGAATGATATTTCTAGAATTGGGGTAAACATCAATATGCCCTATTGCGCCAACGGCATTTGGTTGATGCTTCATAGCTATTTCGTGAACAAGTTCAGTGATTAGGGCTAAACCTCTACCCGCATTTTTCCGCATGCGCATTGGGGTTGATCCAGTATGGCTCTCTTTTCCAGAAATTTTGCATTCTATCCAGCGCAAACCTTGACCGTGCGTTACGACACCAATATCTTTTTTTTCAGCCTCTAAGATTGGACCTTGTTCTATGTGAAGCTCGAACATAGCGTGCATTTTTCGTGCTCCAACTTGCTCGTCACCAACCCAGCCAATACGCTTAAGCTCATCACCAAATTTTTTCCCATCACTATCAACACGATCATAAGCCCAATCTTGTTCATGTTTTCCAGCAAATACGCCTGAAGCAAGCATTGCTGGAGCAAATCTGGTTCCTTCTTCATTGGTCCAATTAACCACAACTATTGGATGCTTTGTAGTTACATCAAGGTCGTTCAAGGTTCTAATAACCTCTAAACCTCCCAGTACGCCCAAAACACCATCATATTTTCCACCAGTTGGTTGAGTATCAAGATGAGAGCCAACATAAACTGGAAGCGCACTCGGATCAGAGCCAGCCTTTGTAGCAAACATATTACCCATAGTATCAAGACCCATTTCCATACCGGCGTCCTCACACCACTTTTGAAATAATTCCCGACCTTCTGCATCTTCATCAGTTAATGTTTGACGATTATTTCCTCCAGCAACTCCAGGACCTATTTTTGCCATTTCCATTAAACTGTCCCAAAGCCGGTCCGGATCGATCCTAAGATTTTTTACACTTTCCAAGTTAGATTCCCTCACTTACAAAACTCACCAAAACAAAATTGGCCTTAACCAACTTTGGAACATATAAACAAAGGCGGTCAATGAGTTTTTTGACCAATTGGACAATTTTTCTTAATTTTTTTTTATTCTTGGTCTAAGCTTGCTTAAATTAGTGGCAGTGAGTTACTATTTCACGATTGAGTGTACCCTTTATAAAATATTGAATTCCAAAGATAATTGTAATTAATAAAATAAATGACTTTAGCAGCAAACAAAAACCTTTCCCGAATTCAAAAAGAGAAACGCAGCACAATAAAAAAAGCTGCTCTTGAAGTCTTTGCCGAATATGGCTTACGAGGAGCAACATTAGATAAAATTGCTATCGCCTCTGGCCTCACTAAGCCCAACATCCTTTACTATTATTCGAGCAAAGATAAAATCTATTTTGATGTTTTAAGCGGCTTATTGGATGAATGGGTAGCACCTCTCCATGAGATCTCACCTAATGGCGATCCGATAGAAGAATTATTAGGTTACATGCGGGCTAAGTTAACTATGTCAAAGCAAAAACCTCAAGAAAGTAAACTTTTTGCCACTGAAATTTTACACGGTGCTCCTTTAACTCAAAATGTTTTGGCTACTAGCTTAAAAAAAACATTAGATGAAAAAGTTGCAGTTATTAATAAATGGATAAGTGAAAAGAAACTAGCGCATGTCAATGGCTATCACTTGTTCTTTTCAATTTGGGCAATGACACAGCACTATGCTGATTTTGATATCCAAGTTAGATCAATTTTAGATCAAAGCGAGGACGATTTATTCAAAGATGCCGAGGAATATTTAACCAGTGTACTTTTAAGAACACTAGATGCAAAGGCGCCTTAGCGCTTAAAACGGCGGCAAAAATTTTATTTTTATCACTCAGCGGCTTTTGACATTGGGTTGTTTGGATGTTGTGTCCAGTTTCCATATTCCGCGGCTACTGGCTGGCCTGTTCTTTCGTCTAATTCGCCAGCAGAAATCTGCTCCATAGTAATACAATTATCTACAGGACAAACATTCACACACAGATTGCAAGCTACGCACTCGTCATCTTTAACGGTAAATACTCTATCATCCGACATCGCTATCGCCTGATGTGAGGTATCTTCACAGGCGGCATAACAGCGACCACAACTGATACAGGAATCTTGGTCAATTCGAGCCTTAGCCGTGTAATTCAAGTTAAGATACTGCCAGTCCGTAACGTTAGGAACTGCACGCCCAACTATTGCATCAACTGAACTATAGCCTTTTTCATCCATCCAGCCGGACAGTCCTGCCGTCATTTCCTTGATAATACCAAAACCATAAGTCATTGCCGCAGTGCAAACTTGAACATTGCCAGCACCCAGCGCTAGAAATTCAGCTGCGTCGCGCCAAGTTGTAACACCACCTATCCCAGAGATGGGTAATCCTTGAGTTTCAGCCGTGCGTGCTATCTGGGCAACCATATTAAGAGCTATTGGTTTAACCGCCGGGCCACAATAGCCACCAGCAGTTCCTTTGCCGTCAATCGTTGGATTAGGAGCCATATCATCAAGATCAACTGAAACGATGGAAGATATTGTATTGATGAGACTGACGGCATCAGCGCCACCATCTTTAGCGGCTGTAGCCGGATAAATAATGTTTGTTATATTAGGTGTAAGCTTAACAATTATCGGTAAATCTGTGGATTCCTTACACCAGCGAGTTACCATTTCAATATACTCTGGAACTTGACCAACAGCTGATCCCATACCTCTTTCAGACATTCCATGTGGGCAACCAAAATTTAACTCAAATCCATCAACCCCAGTTTCCGCTATGCGAGGTACAATATCTTTCCAATGTTGCTCCTCACACGGAACCATTACAGATGCTATCAAGGCTCTATCCGGAAAATCTCTTTTAATTCGAGCCATTTCTTCAAGATTTATTTCCAGCGAACGATCTGTTATAAGTTCTATATTGTTTAATCCAAGTAGACGCCTATCCGCACCCCATATGGCTCCATATCTGGGACCATTCACATTTACGATTGGGGGCCCTTCAGAACCCAGAGTTTTCCATACAACTCCACCCCAGCCAGCTTCGAAAGCTCGGCGTACATTATATTCTTTATCCGTAGGCGGCGCTGAGGCTAGCCAGAATGGATTTGGGGATGAAATACCGCAAAAATTTGAAGTTAAATCAGCCATTAACCTTCTCCCATGAGTTTAGAATGAATATTTTCAGCTGCGTCTCTACCCTGCGCAACTGCAGTTACTGTCAAATCGTCACCTGCAGAAACACAGTCTCCCCCGGCCCACACATTTTCTAAAGAGGTTTCCAAAAGGGAATTAACTTTGATTTTTGATCCCTCGATTTCCAAGTATTGTGAATCTTCGGTTAAAAGTTGCCCAATAGCCTTCAAGATATGATCAGTTTCTAACACAAAATTTTTGTTAGCCGCAGGTTTTGGCATTGCTTGCTCAAATTCGATATGTTCTATTGCCACAGAACCTTTTATGCTAATAGGCTTTGCATTAAAAATAAAACGCACACCTTTCGACTTAGCAATCTCTTGTTCGTACTGTGATGCCGGCATTTTCGTCTGCGACCCTCTGTAAACGAGAGTAACTTCCTCGGCCCCCAAAAGCTTCGATTGAACAGCAGCATCTATTGCCGTCATCCCTCCGCCAATAACCACAACATTCGAACCAACTGAAACTTTCGAAAAGTCAGACGACTGTCGAAGTCTAGAGATAAAATCCACAGCGTTTTCAACATTACTTAAATTTTCATTATCCAATGAAAGATTTCTAACACTTTCGAGTCCTATTCCAATAAACGTTGCATCATGCGAACTACCTAAGTCTGTTAGAGTAAAATCCTTGCCCAAGGCTTTACCTGAATGGAGTTCAATACCCCCTATCTGTAATAACCATTCGACCTCTTCCTGTGCAAAATTATCTGTCGCTTTATAGGCTGCAATTCCAAACTCATTCAAACCACCAGGCTTGGCGCCAGCATCAAAAATATCAACATCATTACCAAGCATTGCCAAACGATGAGCAGCAGCAAGACCGGCTGGACCGGCACCTACGACGGCAATCCTTTTCCCAGTGTTTGCAGCCCTTGTATAGGGATGATGATCGGCTCGCATTGATACATCTGTTGCATATCGTTGCAGGCGCCCAATCTCAACGGGCTTACCCTCCGCTGCTTCACGGACACATGCTTCCTCACATAATGTCTCCGTTGGACATACTCTAGCACACATTCCACCTAAAATATTCTGATCGAATATAGTTTTTGCCGATGCCAACGGCATATCTGTTGATATCTGCCTAATAAAAAGCGGGATATCAATAGATGTTGGACATGCCGTCACGCAGGGCGCATCATAACAAAAATAGCATCTATCTGCAGCAACAGCAGCTTCATGTGCATCAAACTCAGGATGTAGATCACTAAAATTTGTATCCAATTGCTCTTTGCTGACACGGCCTGACTCAAGCTGCTCAACTTGTCCTGATGAAGCCATAATTGATTATCCTCCAAAATATTTTTACCATATGGTCAATTTTTTACTATTTGGTCTAATTTTATGGGTAGATGCAAACAAAAAATGCGAATTGACAAAAAATTATTTAACTTTAGTGACTTTTTGGTGCAAAATTAAGCAACAATAAAAATTGAAAATAAGAGGAAGAAAAATGTCAAAAGTCCTTCAAGTAGTTATCTATAAATCAGTTTCAGACGAAGAAAAATTAGCGAAATATGCAGCTTTAGCCTTGCCAGCCATGGAAAAAGCAGGTGCAAAGTTCTTAGCTCGTGGATTACCATTAGCGGTAAGAGAAGAAGGACAGAATACACGTACAGTTGTTATTGAATGGCCCAGTATTGAGGCCGCAGATGCTGGATATAACGGACCTGATTATCAAGCTGCATTAGAAGCTTTAGACGGTTCTGCCTCTAGAGAATTTAGGTATGTTGAGGCAACCTATTGAACTAAAAAATAAACTAAATATTGATCGTAAATAACATTTATGAGTTTCGATATAGCATTAAAAGTCCCAAACCTATTGGAATGATGCCTATGTAAGTATAGCTTGGCGCAAGGCTGTCTTTTGTGGTGCTTTCAACCATCAAAACCCAAAAAGGAATTAAAAGGCTATATGCCATAACATTAGTTCCAGGAAGCCTAGAGGAGGCAAAATTCAGGCAAACAATTGTTCCAATTGAAGCAAAAATAGCTAAGTAAATTACTAAAGAAATTAAACCAATTGAAGTATTTTTTGGTATAAAATTAATATCTTGAACTATTATAAAAAAACTCAAAATAACTGTCCCAGCTATTAAAACTCCAAAGGTAGTTGTAAGTATATTTTCGCCAAAATTTAATCGAGGCTGAACTAAAGCGTAGCTAGAGTAAACAATTGTTCCTATCAAAAAAATTAGTTCACCAAAGTCCAATCTAAAATTTAATGCATTTGATAGTGATCCGTCGAAAATTATATAAAGGGCTCCTAACGAACTTATACAGAGAGCTAGCCAAATTAGAAAGTGAGACTTTTTATTAAAAATCAATGAGTCTAAAATGAGGGTTGCAAAGGGCATAAGCGCAAATATTGCGGAGGTTGAAATTGTCGAAGTGTACCTCAAAGCAATGAACATAAAGACAAAATATATCGAATATATTCCACCAAGAATAAAATACCGCCAAGGCTTAAAGATAAGATCACTTGAGAGTCTTTTCGAAAAAATCAAATATGATCCGAGAATAACGGCTCCTAATAGAAAACGGTAAAAGGTTAAAAGCTCCGGCTCAATAAGCTCAGCATACAATTTCCCAAAAACGAATGATCCCGCTACGAACAAGGAAAATAATAACATCACTAAGTGGCTTTTTACTTTTATGTTCAGCGAACTGATCATATTAAACCATGCTTATTGCTGGGAACACGGTCGCCATGAAAAGCTTATTTGGGAGCATAGGAAGCAGGGTCAACAAAATCAGGACGACCTTCAATCTGCAATTCAGCATTCAGGGGAATATTTCTTGCAATCAATTTTCCACTTCTTACGACAGCAAGTCTATGAGCCCGTAATCTTATAGCTTCAATGGTATTTTTTGCTTGGAGCAAATTAAAATTAGCTTTTGATCCTACACTTAGCCCATAATCTTCAAGGTGCATTATGGTTGCAGAATTAGACGTAATTGCATCAAAACACCATGCCATATCCTCACGACTAGATAGCTGGCCGACATGTAAGCCCATAAAGGCCACATCAAGCATATCTGCCTTACCAAGTGAGTACCAAGGATCCATAACACAATCTGAACCAAATCCGATCAAAACACCTGAATCGCGTAATTCTCTTACTCTAGTTTGCCCCCTCCGTTTTGGATATGTATCATGTCGTCCCTGAAGCATGATGTTTATAAGAGGATTAGGTATTGCATGCACGCCTGCTTCGACAATCAATGGTATTAATTTAGATACGTAATAATTATCCATTGAATGCATAGAAGTAAGATGAGAACCTGTTACCCGACCTTGCAATCCAAGGCGCTGCGTTTCATATGCAAGTGTCTCTATATGGCGGCTCATTGGATCATCTGTTTCATCGCAATGCATATCAACCAGCAACCCTCTTTCAGATGCTATTTCGCAGAGAGTTTTAATTGATTGTGTGCCTTCCGACATAGTTCGTTCAAAGTGAGGTATACCCCCAACAATATCTACCCCCATGTCTAAAGCGCGAATGGTATTTTCCAATGCTGTGGGATCTCGATAAAGCCCATCTTGAGGAAAAGCTACCAATTGAAGTTCCAAATAGTCTTTAACTTGCTTTTTCACCTCTAATAGAGCTTGTACGCCCTTTAATTCGTTATCGCATGTATCGACATGGCTTCTTATCGCTCCAATGCCCATTGAAACAGCTAAATCACAATATCTTAACGATCTTTTGATTATATCATCTACAGTTTGAACAGGTTTCAATTCTCCCCAAAGTGATATTCCTTCCAGCAATGTTCCAGATTTATTTAACCTTGGTGTGCCAAGTGATAAAGTTGCATCCATATGAAAATGCGGATCTACAAAAGGCGGAGCTAAAAGCCAACCGTTTGCATCGATAGTCTCTCTTGCTTCACCAGAGATATTCTTTTCAACAGAGGTAATTAGGCCGTTTTTACAGGCTACATCAATACCTTCTTTCCCATCCGGTAAAGAAGCGTTCTTAACCAAAAAATCAAACATAATTTACTCCTATCTTTGTCCTTTAAACCAAGGTGTGAGTAGCGCTCTTGGATATTCCGCCCGTCGGGCTGCTATTACCAAAGCTAGTATCGATAGTATGTACGGTGCAGCTAGGAAAACTTGGGAAGGAACTTTTGCTCCTACCTCGGTCTGCATTCGAACTTGTAATGCATCAAAGGCCCCAAATAACAACGCACCTAATAAAGCTTTTCCAGGTTTCCAACTTGCAAAAATAACTAAGGCAATACAAATCCAACCCCGCCCATTGACCATCCCAAAGAAAAAAGCATCGAAAGCAGACATCGTAAGAAAAGCACCACCCAAGGCCATAAGTGCCGAACCTGCTACAATAGCGCCTATCCTAAGTCCGTAAACGCTAAGACCTTGCGCATCTACACTATTCGGATTGTCACCAACCGCTTTGATCGCAACTCCTAGACCAGTGCGGTTCATTACGTACCAAACAAGCCCAACCATAAATAGCGCTAACCAAGTCAGAGCGGTTTGTTGAGATAAAACTGCTCCAATAAATGGAAGATCTGACAAGATTGGGATTTCTAATGGTCTAAATGGTTCAATTCTTGGAGGAGAAGAAACGTTTGGTAATGCGGTTCTATAGGAAAAGTAACTTACTGAGGTCGCAAATAATGTAACGCCAAGTCCTGAAACGTGCTGAGATAACCCTAAAGGGACTGTTAAAATAGCATGAATTAATCCAAAAAATCCACCGGCCAGCGCAGCAACTAGTACACCTCCCCATAGACCTGCACCCAACCAAACCGCCATCCAACCCGACATAGCACCCGCAACAAATATTCCTTCAATACCTAAATTAAGAACACCTGATTTTTCACAAATTAAAGCGCCTAAAACTCCAAAAATTAAAGGCGTAGCAATTCTCAAAGAAGCAGCCCAAAAGCTTTCACTCAGAAGAATTTGAAAAATTTCAACCATTTAATTTTGACCTTTTAAGCTTGTTCTTACCAATTTGAACCGACCGAAAAACCCACCAATAAGAACGCATAGTAGCGATGTGGAGACAACTAAATCTGCAAGATAAGAAGATACACCCATCGCTCGGCTCATACTGTCAGCGCCAACAAAAACAGAAGCTATAAACAACGCCGATATTACCACACCAATTGGTGATAATCCTGCAAGCATTGCCACAATGATCCCCGCATAGCCAAATCCTGGCGATAAGTCTGACGTGAGATAACCCTTCAAACCGGCAACCTCGCTTACGCCCGCCATTCCCGCGAGGGCTCCAGAAATCAAAGCTGCACCAATTATTGTACGGTTGACCTTAATGCCAGCGTGCCGGGCAGCAAATACATTCTCCCCAACAGCGCGCAACTTAAAACCCCAAACAGATCTTGCCAACATAAATTGTGCTATTAAAGCACACACAATTGCAATTACTAAACCTGAGTGTACTCGCATTCTTTCCATCAAAGGCGGTAACATACCCTGATCAAGAATTGGAGAACTTTGAGGCCACCCCAAGCCCATTGGGTCTTTCAAAGGACCTTCAAGCATATACTGCAGAAAAATAATAATTATAAAGTTTAGTAATAAAGTTGTAACAACTTCATCAGCGCCATATCTTGTTTTTAATAATGCGGGAACGACCATTCCAACGGAACCAGCCGCACAGCCAAATGTTATAATTAAAGGGATCAAAATAAAAGCCGGGGCCTCTATCAAACCTGTTCCAATCGCAGCGGTTGCCATTGCTCCAAGATATAACTGCCCCTCCGCCCCTATATTCCAAAGTTTAGCTCTGAACGCCAATGCAGCTGCTAATCCTGTAAACATTAAAGGCGTAGCTCTTGTTAACATCTCTGAAAAAGCAAATTTTGACCCAAATACTCCTTTAGCCATTTCAACGTATGAAATTAAAACGGGAGCTCCAGCGAACCAAAGAGGAATAGAGGCTAAAATTAAAGCTATAAATGCAGAAAGAATTGGCACTCCATAACTAAAGATGGCAGAGTTTGCATTTCTTGGCTCTATCCTAATCATGCAATCTCACCAGCCATCATTAATCCAAGACTTTCCCTATTATGCGTTTCAGCCATTCTAAGATTACCATCGTAAATTACCATAATACGGTCAGACAAACTTAAAATTTCGTCTAGATCTTCAGAAATCAGGACAACACCAGAACCTCGTTGGCGCGCCTCCAGCAGGCGATTGGCTACGTCTGCAGCGGCACCCAGATCCAATCCCCTAGTTGGCTGATTTGCTAGGATTAGTTTTGGAGAAGCTTCAAAAACCCGAGCCAGAATTAATTTTTGGATATTACCACCTGATAGCAAGCGTGCAGAGGCATTTGGACCTGGACCTCTTACATCGTATTTAGAACTTAAATCTGAACAATGCTGCATTATGGCTTCACGATTGAGCAAACCTCGGCTTTGAATTTTACCACTATTTAAATCCTCTATTATCATATTCTCCGCTACGCTCATCTGGCCGACAATACCATCTTTATGCCTGTCTTCTGGTATACGTCCGACTCCGGCTTGGATGATACTAGACGGATCATTCGAGGTTATAGTTTTACCATCGATCTTAATTTTACCAGAAGAAGGCTTTACCAAACCAGAGATTGCATTTGCCAATACCGTTTGACCATTTCCGGAAATCCCAGCAATCCCTAAAATTTCATGCTTATTGACCGATAGATTTATATTAGAGATACTTTCTCTTTTCGAAGAACCAGAAATGGTCAGATTATCCAGTTCTAGTACTGGCGCTCCAACCTTGATTTTTTTTCTAGAAGATATTTTCGTATCTTCTCCAACCATCAAGCGTGCTATTTTTCTCTCGTCAGCTTCCTTACTTGAAATTTCGCCTACCTTCTCACCATGACGAAGAACTGCTATTCGATTTGAAAAAGCCAAAACTTCTCGCAATTTATGGGAAATAAAAATCACTGAGAGGCCATTTCTGGTCATGGCCGTAATATTTTCAAATAACTTATCAGCTTCTTGTGGCGTAAGAACCGCTGTTGGTTCGTCTAGCACTAGGATTTTTACGTCTTGGTATAGTGCTTTTAAAATTTCAACGCGTTGTCTCTCACCCACCGTTAGCTTTCCAACAGCAACATCCATTGGAGCGACTAATCCACTATCATTCATAATTTTTTGAACTTTTTGGACTGCTTGCGGCTTATTGCGCCTTATATTTAGAAACTTCTCTGAGCCGAGCATTATATTATCGAGGGCATCTAGATTTTCAGCTAAGGTAAAATGTTGGTGAACCATACCAATCCCAGCAGCAATAGACGCCTGAGGGTTACCAAGTTGTAATGGCTCAGTATGCCCTGAATCATCAATTATATCTATGGTGCCGTCATCTGGCATGTAGTGGCCAAACAACATATTCATTAATGTCGTTTTGCCAGCCCCATTTTCACCAAGTAGAGCAAGTACTTCACCTCTAAAAAGTTCCAAATTAATTGCATCGGCCGCCTGAATAGAACCAAAGGTCTTTGACAAACCATTAAGAGTTAATACGGGTGAAGAAGTCATATTATAAAAGGTCGGCACGTGACGGTGCCGACCAATTAAATTTAACCGTCTGATTGAGGCCGAGCATCATTTACATTTACTCGGAATAAACCGTCTAGTATTTCTTGCTGTTTTGCTTTTACTGAACTAGCCACATCAGCTGGCACAAGGCTTTCATCCATTACCAAAGATCCGCCACCATAGGCCATGAAGCTATATTGTCCGTAATCCGATGCTTCAAAGTTACCTGATACAACATTTGATATGGCTTTATCTATTGTAGCCTCCATATGCCATAAAGCAGAAGCTAAAATCGTTCCCGGATAATCACCCGAGGTATCTATAACATTACCAATAGCTTTTATACCTCTTTCAACAGCTGCATCCGATACACCAAAGCGTTCCGCATACATGATGTCAGCGCCAGCATCCATCATCGCAAATGCGCTCTCTTTCGCTTTGGGAGGATCATACCAACTATCTATAAAGTTCACCATAAACTTAACATCTGGATTTACATCTCTAGCACCATCCATAAATGCGTGCATTAAACGGTTCACTTCTGGAATAGCATATCCGCCAACCATTCCTATTTTATTAGACTTAGTCATTGCACCAGCAATCATTCCAGATAGGTATGATGGTTCATGAATCCAATTATCGAATACTGAGAAATTTGGTCCAACTCCTCCAAATGAAGAGCCCATTAAAAATGCAGTGTCTTGATAATCTTTTGCAACTTTTCGAGCAGCTCTTTCTAAACCAAAGACTTCACCCACTATGAGTTGTTGTCCCTGCTCAGCGTATTCACGCATAACTCGTTCGTAGTCGGTGTTGGCCACATTTTCAGAAAATGTATATTCTATATCACCACGATCTGCTGCCGAATTCAAAGCCTTATGAATGCGGCTGATCCACTGCTGTTCAACTGGCAACGTATAGATTGCGGCAACTTTAATTTTGTCAGCAGCAGCGATGCCAACTGATGAAAATAGGCTTGCGCTTGCTACTAATGCGAGTGCTAACCTACGGCTTATTTGATGCGTAAGAGTCATATTTTCCCCCTTGTCATTACACCAGGAAAGTGTGCTTTCGTTTACACAATTAATCAATAACTTATTTAATTTTTGATTAGAGAACCCAGAAAAATAGGAAAATTATGCAGTTTTAATTAGATAAGATTAATAATTCATCATAAAAAATCATTCACTTAATTTTCAAATTTATGAATTACAGACTGACCTGTTTTGGAGTTAAAAGCCACAAGTCCGCCGCTTGAGACTACAATACCAGTGACAGCACGTATTACGACTTGATGGGTTATCATAAGGGTTAAACCTGTTTTCTTCGAAAGCAATTTTTTATTCAATAAAGCCAAAGTGTCTTCTTTTTTAGAAAAATTTTGGAAGAAGGAATTCAACCCCATGAACTCATTCCAATCTCCTAAATTTAAAAGGTTTGCAGTATCTTTGCATCGGCACCACTGGCTTGAAAGAATTTCCTCAAATTCAATACCATAGGACTTAAATTCAATTCCTATCTTAACCGCTTGAGCGCGCCCTATATCGTCTAAATTTCTTTGGGTATTGCAATCTGCTAAGTTAAAATTCTCTGGATCTCCAAACCCAGGCGCCAATGCATGGCGTAAAAAAATTACGTCTGCATTAATTTGCTCAATTACCTTAAGAAGATTATTCCGCTGACTACTCGCGCCATTGGCCGATGAAATTGACAAACAAAACAGGGTGATAAAACTTAAAAGGAATTTCCAAGACACAATTTTTATCAATACTAATTTGGCGAAGAGAATTTTATTAAGCGAGCATTGGACCCATCCTCAATTACCCAAACGGAACCGCTGTTTTGAACTTCAACATCTCTAACTCGCACTCGCCATGAAAACCTTTCTTCCTCGATCACTTGTTCATCTTTGAATTTCAGCCTGACCAGAGACTTACCTTTTAATCCTCCCAAAAACGCTTGTCCCTGCCACTCTTTAAATTCATTTCCAAAATAAAAAGTTAAACCTGAGGGAGCTAACGTTGGAACCCAATAAGCTACTGGTGAAGTAAATTCTGGCCGTGTATCATGTGGTGGAATTACAGCCCCATTGTAATGATTACCCTCTGAAACTAGTGGCCAACCATAGTTGGATCCTGGCACAATCAGGTTCAATTCATCCCCATGTCTTGGACCCATTTCATTGGCCCATAATTGATTTTTCTGGTCAAATGCTAAGCCTAGCGCATTTCGATGCCCAGTAGTCCAAAATGTCTTTGCTAATTCACCTCGATTTTTAAAAGGGTTATCTTGCGGAACCGATCCATCATCATTTAATCGCACAATCTTTCCAAAATTTGTATCCCACATTTGGGCTGGATCCTGCATTTGCCGATCGCCAGACGTGATAAATATTTTATTTTCCTGCACAGAGCCTTTAGGGCCAAATGCTATTCTGTGAGAAAAATGCCCTTTGCCTATCACGGCTGGAAATTGCTCCCATATTCTTTCTCTACTTTCCAACTTAGGGGAGCTAAGATCGCGTAATATTGCTCTATCCACTACAGCGTATCTCGTTTTACCACCATCATCCGAAGTGATGTAGGAAAAATAGATATTATAATTTTCTGAGTAATTTGGGTGAGGAACAACATCGCCCATACCACCTTGACCACCATACTCGACGCTCACCATATTTTCGACTTCTATTTTAGAGCCTGAGCTATCCATCAACCATATTTTACCTGGCTTTGTGGCGACCAAGAGATGATCATTGTTTAGAAAAGAGAAAGACCAAGGATAGCTAAACGTCGAAACTACCTCACCTCGAATTTTAGAACCTAAGTTTCCTACGATTATGCTGTTTGCATAACTTTCACAGGCAAACAGCATAAGAAATAAAAAAGAAAAAATTTTATTCAACGGCTTTCCATTTGGTTGTTGCTAAACGAATTATTATAAAGTTAATTTAAACATCAAAAATTTCTATTATTTTAATTAAAGCAGCAGACTGATGAAAAGATCAGATATAAACAAAATAAAGCTTGAGGCAGATAACATTATTTACATATGCCTTGTCACACCACCATCTGATCTAATGCTCTGACCAGTTATGTAACTACTATCATCAGATAATAAAAATGCAGCTACTTTTGCCTGTTCTTCAGCTCTAGCCAACCGGTTTAATGATGAGAGTTTTGCAAATTCGTCAGGTAAATTTAAGCTATCAGTAAACCCAGGAAGTAAGCAATTCATTCGGATATTTTTAGAACCATATCTATCTGAAAATAATTTTGTAAAAGAAGATACGCCTGCTCGATAAACGCTGGATGTTGGAAAGGTAAGGCTTGGCTCAAAAGCGGAAAAGGTAGTGATATTTACTATAGATCCACCGCCTTGTTCTAGCATGATTGGAGTGACTAATTTTGAGATACTAACAACTGGTTTTATTATCATTTGATTGGCTTTATCCCAATCCTCATCATCAATCTCCAAAAGATCACCTTTTGGTGGTCCTCCAACATGAACCAACACTGAATCAATCCGCCCGTACTTTTCCATTGTAAGGCTCACAATTCTTTCCAAATTTTTTTTATTTTCCGCTTTTCCTCTTAAGGCGATACCTTTCAAATTTTCAGCTAAATGTTCACAACTATCAGAGGGAGACATAAGTGAAAGCTTATAGCCTCGTTTATGCATTTCTTTGGCCGTAGCCGCACCCATGCCTCTACCACCACCTATTACAAGACAAGTTTTTTCTCCCATTTCACAAACCCTATTTTAAAAATTCTAATTTGAATTCGATCTATTTATCACAAAAATTTACAATAAAGACTTCATAACTAATTGCGCTAGTATATTTTCATCTATTTAATATGGCGTAAGAGTCAAAGTGAATAGGAGAAATTTATGCCCAAAGGCATTTGTGCGGATAAGCCCGGTGGAATAGAAGTCTTAGATTGGAGAGAGATAGATAGCCCTGAACTGGGACCTAATGATGTTTTAATTCATCAAACTAAGATCGGTCTGAACTTTATTGACGTATATATGACTAGCGGAATATATCCATTCCCAGAAAGCGGACCTCAAATTCCAGGTGGAGAAGCTGCTGGAATTGTAGCTGAGGTAGGTGCCAATGTAGAATACTTACAAATTGGCGACAGGGTTGCATATACCACTGCTAATGGAGCTTTTAGGGAAGAACGTGTCTTGCCTGCAGAAAAATTAGTAAAATTACCTGATAATGTTTCCGATGAAGTTGCTGCCGCATCAATGCTCAAAGGTATGACCGTTGAATATTTGTTAAACAGGTCGTTTAAAGTTCAAAAATCTCACACAGTGCTTTTCCATGCTGCAGCTGGTGGTGTTGGATTGATAGCAGGTCAATGGCTTAAGCACATTGGAGCAGAAAGTATTGGGACGGTAGGAAGTGATGACAAAATCGACCTTGCTAAAAAAGTGGGATATACCCATGTGATAAATTACAACAAATCAAATTTTGTCGAAGAAGTTAGACGAATAACAAATGGAATTGGTGTTGACGTTGCTTACGACAGCGTAGGCCAGGCGACCTACCCTAGCACACTTTCATGTTTGAAAAAATTTGGCTTATTTGTCTCTTTTGGGCAATCGAGTGGCATAATTAAAAACATAGCTATGGCAGATCTTCAAAAAAATGGCTCCCTATATGCTCAAAGGCCCACCCTTTTTGATTTTATCCCTGACCCAGAAAGTCTGCGGGAGGTTTCTAGCAATATGTTTAAAATGTTATCCGACGGCCATATAAATATGCATATTAATCAAAGGTATCCTTTGAAAGACGTACCCAAAGCTTTTGAGGCTCTTGTGGCTCGAAAGACTACGGGAGCAACAGTTTTTGATGTAGGGAGGAGTTAATGTCATCAAAGCTTTGGAAGGGGCAAGGATTTTGTGTTAGCCATGCTGACGGATCAGGTACATTTAAAAGTAATTTTACTGGAGGTCTTCGAGCCTTTTTTGAATATCGCAATTTAGGGGTAGATGATGCAACCCAAGGGAAATACTCAGCCAATGTAATCCGTGCCGTACCAGGGAGACATACTGAGCCAAGTTGGCATATTCATCACCTGGACTTTCAAATGATTTATATCCTTCAGGGATGGGTGACTTTTGAATATGAGGGACAAGGCCAAGTAACTTTCAGACCAGGATCAGCAGCACTGCAACCTCCCGGGATACGACATAGGGAAATTGAGCATAGTGATGATCTTGAACTTATCGAGATCACATCCCCAGCTGAGTTTAAAACTGAAAGTGTTGAAAGCCCTTAGAAAAAGTTATGTTTGGAAAGAAATTAAGTTATGAGTAGTTTAGACAACCTTAAGTCTTCGATAATAAGCCAATTTGGCACGCCTTGTCCTGTAATTGACTTAGATGTAGTCGAAAGTAACATCGATAAAGCGCAGAGAATTTGTGATAATGCTGGCGTAGCCAATCGCCCGCATATTAAGACGCATAAATCACCTTTATTGGCAAAAATGCAAATAGATGCAGGAGCAAAGGGAATAACTTGCCAAAAACTTGGAGAGGCCGAGATAATGGCAGACGCAGGTATCGATGATATTTTAATAGCAACAAATATTATTGGGGCCGCAAGATCAGGTCGTTTGGCTAGTTTGCAAAAAAAACTTTCTCTAAAAGTTTGTGCAGACAACAAAGTTTCACTGAGTGAATATTCAAAAGCTGCAGAAGCTGCAAATAGACCTCTTGATGTACTTATAGAGTGTGACACAGGGCAAAAAAGAGCTGGAGTCGAAAAACCTGGCGAGGCTTTACGCCTGATTGAATTGATCATTAAAGATAAATGGCTAAAATTTACCGGATTACTTTACTATCCACCGCTCGATGGTTGGAAAGATACCCAAATATTTCATGATGATTTAACAAAAAAGCTTAATGGGCTTAATTTAAAACCAAAAATAATATCTACTGGTGGGACACCAAATTTTGCAAACATTGGAAAATTAAATGGAGCAACAGAACACCGCGCAGGTACATGCATTTTTAACGATATGATGATGGTTGAAGATGGTTTTGCACAAATCAGTGATTGTGGGTTTCGAGTGTTCACGAGCGTAGTCAGCAAAGCAAATGACAACCGCGGAATATTAGATGCGGGTTCAAAAACATTAACTTCTGACACAGGCGGGCTAAAAGGATTTGGCTATATAACCGAATATCCCGAAGCTAACATAATTAAGTTTTCAGAAGAGCATGGGTTTTTAGAACTAAAAGATTGCAAAAATAAGCCGTCAATTGGTGATATTGTTACTGTAATACCAAACCATGTCTGTGTAGCAGTAAATATGGTTGATAAATTAGTTATGGTTCAAAACAATAAAATCATAAAAACAATCCCCGTAGCTGCTCGCGGAATGCTTGTTTGATTTATCAAATTAAAGGTTCGTACTCTTAAATTTATCCATAAGGTATGGTCCAGAGACAACACTTTCATAATTATTTGAATTTATTGGGTTTATTATCGAATCCCAGTCAGGCTGATGAAAATACGCAAGGCTTTTTCTTGGGGGTTGGTTAGGTCTTGCAATAACCCTATGGAGTGTGGAAACCCAGCGTCCTGCGGTCCAAAGTTCCATTAAATCTCCAATATTTATAATTAAACAATCTTCAAGGGCCGGGACGTCTATCCAACTATTTTTTTTCTTTATTTGTAAACCAGTGGTACCGACCTGTGGCAACAATATTGTCAGCGAGCCGTAATCTGTGTGAGCACCGGCTCTTTGTTGTTTTTCAATTATAGCGTCTGTAGTTGTAGGATAATGGAGCGCTCGCAAGGCAGAAATGGGGTTACTAATGAATCTATCAAAATACGAACTTTCTAGCCCCAGAGCTTCAGCAAAAGCAGCCATGATCCGTTTTGCTAAGTCTTCCATTGCCGCATAATAAGTTTCCCAAGTTTTTTTAAACTCATCAATTTTTGGCCAAAGTGTTGGTTGATAACAAAACTCATAGGCTGCAGGATCTTTAATATTTTTTGGAATGGTTAATGGACCACCATTAAAACTCTCCTTCAGATCAGGCGGTGTTTTTTCACCTTTTGAGGCCGCTAAAGCTTCTTGGTCAGGTCCAATCCATCCATATGGATAACCTAAAAAAGGTACTTTGACTTCCCTTTTTATTTCGAGCGGTGATGAAAAGAATTCTGAAACAATTGTCCATTGGTCAGATATTATTTTTTGAGATACTCCATGACCCTCTAAAACAAGGAAACCGATCTCACTGCATATTTTATCTAGTTCTTTACTTCGTTTTTTTCGATCGCGCCCCACAGAGTTTTCAAAATACTCTAAGTTAAATCTTGGAAATTCCATTTATGCCACTCAAATTACTAATTATTTTTTTCCATAAGCGACCAAAGCTCATTTGAAAATGAACCAAGTCGGTTCTGGATCGTCTTCATTGCATCGACGATCACGTCCTCACGCCATCTCTGCCCAATTAATTGAACGCTAATTGTCTGAGGACCGTGTGCCAACTGCGCAAGATGCGTCGGGAAACATCCTGCTGGAAGACCCAAAAAGTTTATCGAATATGACCAAAGAGCTGCTCCCAAAACTTCTCGAACGCCTTCTTGACCCTCTAAATCTCTTCCAGGTTTAAAAAATGGCTGAGGCAAGAATGGGCTCAAAATTAGAGGGTATTCAGTTAAAAAAAGCGACCACTCTCGCGCAAAATAAGCCCTTTCCGCAAGCACTTTTAACAAGTCAGTTCCAGTGTAAGGTTTAAATTGTTCGAAGTAATCATCAAAAATTTGATTAATTTCTTTGGAACCATAATTTCTGATGTCAGGTCCAAGTAATTCTATTACCTCACCCATCAAAGCTCGATAGCCGGACATTGCCGTTTCAAGTAATAAAGGCGGGTCAACTTCGATAACCTCATAGCCTGCATCGCGCAATGCAGCCGCGGCTAATTCTAACCCTTTGTAAACTTCAGGATGAGTTTCAAAACCAGGTGTTTCACGACAAAACGCAACTTTAAAGTTTTTGGTTTTGGGTTCCATTTGATACGGCAAGGGTACATGAAACGGATCAACGGGATCATTTTCAAATATGACAGGCAAAGCCAATTCCAAATCTGATGAATCTCGTGTCAAAAGGCCTTGGACAGACATGGATTGCGCTAAAATTCCCCTTTCCGCTGTTTGAGATGGATTCCAAGCTGGAACGCGACCCAAACCCGGCTTAACTGTAAAAGCGCCGTTGGCTGCTGCTGGGAACCTCAACGAACCACCTATGTCATTGCCATGTCCCATGGCCCCCATACCTGACATGACGGCCGCACCAGCACCGCCAGAAGATCCACCAGCAGAAACATGACTACCCCACGGATTGTTTGTTCTTCCATGAAGGCCATTGTCTGTATCAGCTCTAAATGAAAACTCTGGAGTATTGGTGCGCCCAATTATAATTGCGCCCGCATTTTGAAGATTTTTCACAATTGGTGCATCATCAGGTGCTATCCAATCTTTAAGAGCGGAAACACCATTTGAAGTCGCATAACCTTTTTGATCAACATTTATTTTGATGGTTATTGGGACACCGTGTAACGGTCCACAGTGCTTACCGTTATCTCGATCACGATCTAAAAGGTTTGCCTTTTCAATAGCTTTCTCTGATAGATCAACAACCACAGCGTTTAAAGAAGTGTTAACTCCTTTCATTCTATCTACAGCAGAAGTTATGACATCAACAGTCCGTATTTCACCCGCAGTGGTGGCTTTGACTATTTCAGAGGCGCTCAAACGCCATAGGTTATTTTTATCCATGTTGCATTTTTGATTTTTGATTTAAATAACGCTACACGGGCCATGTCCTAAAACAAAGTAAAATATTTTAATCTCTACTGTTAAGAGTAAAATACAAAAATTGGATATTTGCAGGTAATAAAACTCTGGATTATCTGAATAACTTTCTGAATTAATTCTTTCGACAAAGTAAAAATCAAAATACGTCGCTTTTTTTGTTTAAAAATAGCAATCGTAGTATAAGCTTCTAATACACATCTTAACACAAGAAGCGTTTTTTCGCAGATAAAAATTATCTCAGGAAAAGGAGTAGAAATATGTTTCAACCAACAAAACTTATTGCAGCTGGCACATTAGCTGTATTTGCTAGTACAGGAATTGGCCTATCTGCACAGTCTGATATCACAGTTGCCATGCAGCTTGAGCCACCACATCTGGATCCAACTAGTGCAGCAGCTGGAGCAATTGACAGCGTCCTTTATTCAAATGTGTTCGAAGGTCTAACCAGATTTGCATCCGACGGATCAGTAATAGCCGGACTAGCAGAATCATGGGATATTTCGGGCGATGGAGCCGTCTATACTTTTAAATTGCGCTCAGGAGTAAAGTTTCACGATGGCACCAGTATGGACGCAAGTGACGTTAAATTTTCTCTTGATCGGGCCAGAGCGGAAGATAGTACAAATGCCCAAAAAGCCCTATTTTCTGGAATAACCGATGTTTCCGTTGTAGATAACTCAACCGTAAAAATCTCACTAGATAAGCCTAATGGAAGCTTTTTGTTTAATATGGCTTGGGGTGACGCGGTAATAGTTGCTCCTGAGAGTATTGATGGCATAAAAAATAACCCTGTTGGAACGGGTGCTTTTACATTTCAAAATTGGGTTCAAGGGGATCGAATTGAATTATCGCGCAACTCAGATTATTGGGGTGACAAGCCTGCTCTAGAAAACGTGACCTTTAAGTTTATTTCCGATCCTACGGCTGCCTTCGCTGCGGTTATGGCTCAGGACGTGGATGTTTTTACTAGTTTTCCAGCACCTGAAAATCTTCCGCAGTTCGAGGCTGATCCAAGGTTTCAGGTTTTAGAAGGCTCGACAGAAGGTGAAACAATTTTATCTACAAATAATAAAATGCCACCTTTGGACAACGTAAAAGTCCGTAAAGCCATAGCTCATGCTATCGACCGGCAGGCCATTATCGATGGTGCAATGTTTGGTTACGGCACACCCATTGGAACACATTTTGCTCCACATAATCCTGATTACGTAGACTTAACTGGTAATTCAAATTATGATCCTGAGCTTTCCAAAAAACTTCTAGCCGAGGCTGGATTTTCAGAAGGTTTTACAACCACTCTTAAACTTCCACCACCCTCTTATGCTAGACGCGGTGGGGAGATAATAGCATCTCAATTGCGTGCAGTTGGAATTGAGACTGAAATAAGCAATTTGGAATGGGCACAGTGGCTTGAGCAAGTTTTTAGGGGAAAAGATTATGGCCTTACAATTGTAAGCCATACTGAGCCAATGGATATTGGGATTTATGCAAGACCAGATTACTACTTTCAGTATGATAACCCGGAATTTCAATC
Organism: Paracoccaceae bacterium; assembly: GCA_003332035.1. GTDB lineage: Bacteria > Pseudomonadota > Alphaproteobacteria > Rhodobacterales > Rhodobacteraceae > Salinivivens. Next base: position 11,070 of record QOQI01000009.1, on the reverse strand, counting down.
TCTCATGACAGAATTGAATGGAACTACAGATCCAGGCAAACGCAGCAGCATGCTTCAAAAAGCACAACGTATCATTTCAAATGATTACGTGAATGGATATCTTTTTGAGTTAGCTTACACCACCGTGGCAAATGCTAAGGTCCGTGGCCTTTGGAAGAATGCTCCAACACAAGCTACTGACCTAACTGGAGTAAGCTGGGCAGATTAAGTTTGGAGACGCATATGAAGGCGGGAATATTTTTATCTCCCGCCTCCTACATTAGTAATTCTAAATCTTTAAAGAAAATTTAAAATGCTGAGATACTTTCTAAACAGGGCTATTTCTCTTATGGTCAGCCTCTGTCTAGCCTCTGTAATTATTTTTACCATCGTAGAAATCGCCCCCGGTGACCCAGCCTCATTTATGCTAGGGATTAATGCCCAAGAAGATACCATTGCAGCATTACGAGCAGAGTTGGGGTTAGATCAAGATAAATTATCTCGATATTTTTCTTGGATTTCTGGAATGCTCCAAGGCGATTTTGGGACTTCATATACATATAGAAGTCCAATTTCGAATATGATCGCCGATAGAATCTGGGTTTCTTTACCACTGGCCTTATATGCGCTTGTAATCTCTACCCTCATTGCTTTCCCAGCCGGGATTTACGCTGCAACGCAAAGAGGGAAGGTAGGAGATGTCGCAGTTATGGGAGCAACACAATTTGGCATAGCTATACCCAACTTTTGGTTTGCAATGATATTAGTAGTTATCTTTGCTTTAAAATTGCGATGGTTCTCCGCAGGTGGATTTGTAGAATGGGAAAATGGTATTTTTCAGAGTATAAAATCTTTAACCCTCCCGGCTATTGCACTTGCTTTACCTCAAGCTTCTATACTTTCTCGAGTAATGCGAAGTGCATTGATCGAAACTCTTTCAGAGGATTACATTCGAACAGCGCGGGCAAAAGGTTTTGGTAAAAGAGCTGTAATTTGGCGACATGCGTTAAGAAATGCGCTAATACCAGTGCTCACTATTATTGGACTGCAGTTTTCGTTTCTATTAGCTGGCGCAATTATTATTGAACAAGTATTTTTTCTTCCTGGCTTAGGAAGGTTAGTTTTTCAAGCAATAACACAACGTGACTTGATAGTTGTCGAAAGTGTAGTGATGCTTCTCGTTTTTGCTGTAATAACTGTGAACTTCATTGTTGATATAACTTATGCAATTGTAGATCCTCGATTAAGGCGGCGTGTATGAAAAATGGTTCACTAATATTTGGCGCTTTGTTGAGTGTCTTAGTGATAATCGCAGCTGGGGTATCTTTTGTTTGGGTCCCATTTGATATTACACAACTTTCGATACCTGATAAATTACAGACACCAAATAAAGTTCATTGGCTAGGGACTGACCACTTTGGACGCGATATCTTGTCAATGATAATGATAGGAGCACGTACTTCATTAGCGGTCGCACTCTTAGCTGTTGGAATAGGCTTTTCTATTGGAGTTCCATTAGGCCTAGCCGCAGCTGCTAGAAAAAATTCTCTGATTGATGAAGTAATAATGCGAACAAATGATTTAATATTTGCCTTCCCCTCTTTAGTTATTGCGATCCTTATAACTGCACTTTTCGGGGCTGGTGCGATGAATGCAATTATTGCTATTGGGATATTCAATATACCCGTCTTTGCTCGCGTGAGCCGGGGAGCGGCTTTAAGTCTGTGGCAAAAAGAATTTATTTTAGCAGCTCGCGTAAGTGGCAAAACTGATTTTCTAATCTCAGCCGAACATATTTTACCAAACATTGCCAATCTTTTGATCGTTCAAGGTACAATACAATTTTCATTAGGCATTCTAGCGGAGGCTGGATTGAGTTACGTAGGCCTTGGCACGCAACCTCCAATACCGAGCTGGGGAAGAATGTTGGCAGATGCACAAACAATGGTGAGCTTTGCTCCACACTTGGCAATTATACCAGGAACAGCAATTATAGTTACTGTCCTGGGATTAAATTTAATGGGGGATGGTCTTCGCGATGTTCTAGATCCAAGAGTTAGAAAGTCTCGCGAATGAGTATTTTATCTGTTGAAAATCTTAATCTCGAAATTGGCCCAGCTAAAATTCTCGAAGATGTCTCTTTCAAATTAAATGAAGGACGTATCCTAGCAATAACGGGGGAAAGTGGGTCTGGCAAATCGATGACAGCCCTTTCAATAATCCAACTTCAACCTAAAAATGCCAAACTGGGAGGAAAAATATTTTTTCGTGATCAAGAGATCACCAATAAAAATGAGTTGGAACTATGTAAAATTCGCGGTGCTAAAATAGGAATGATATTTCAAGAGCCAATGACAGCACTCAATCCAGTAAAAACTGTTGGAGATCAAATCAGCGAAACAATTGTATTGCATAGTGAAAAAAATAAAAAATCCGCAGACAGTGAAACCTTTAACATTCTAGAAAGAGTAGGCCTAAATCCCGCGATCAACGTATTCAAACGCTATCCACATGAGCTATCAGGAGGTCAACGTCAGAGGGTTGTTATTGGAATCGCCATTGCATTAAAACCTTCAATTATAATTGCAGATGAACCGACGACTGCACTTGATGTAACGACCCAGTCCCAAATCCTGGCACTTCTTAAAAAACTAGTGAAAGAAGATAATATATCCATGATTTTAATTACACATGATCTGGCAGTTGTGGCTAATATGGCAGATCAAATCGCAGTCATGCAAAATGGAATAATTGTAGAAATTGAAGAAACGCAGACGTTATTTAAAAGTATGAAACATGAATATACGCGGTCACTTTTTGCAGCATCAAAACATTCAGTTGAACTACCCATAATTGAAAAAAATTCTGATCCTCTTCTGAGTATCAAAAATGTCTCTTGTAGGTATAGATTGGCGCGGACAAAGATTTTTTCAAAAAGTAATTATTTCACCGCAGTTTCTGATGTTTCGTTTGATATAAAAAATGGTGAAAGAGTTGGGTTGGTTGGAGAATCTGGTTGTGGAAAATCAACTCTTACCCGAGCTATTCTTGGCCTTGAGCCAATTTTCGAAGGTAGAATAAACGTAGACGACGTAGATATTTTGAATGCTAAAGCGAGTATTCGAAAGAATATTCAAGTTGTCTTTCAAGATCCATATGGCTCATTCAATCCAAGACACAAGGTATCAACTCTAATAAAAGAACCTTTTCACCTTATAAAGGGCTCTATTGAAACTAAAAAAATTGAAAATAAAATTGAAAAGGTCTTGGAAGATGTAGGACTATCTGCTGATGATAAAAGTAAATATATACACGAATTTTCGGGTGGGCAGAGACAAAGAATTGCCATAGCGCGAGCTTTGATTATAAAACCGAAACTAGTTATTTTTGACGAAGCAGTTTCAGCTCTTGACGTTACTGTAAGAGCCCAAATCCTTGATCTGATAGCTGAACTTGCCGCTGAATACGGCCTTACTTACCTATTTATCAGTCATGATCTTTCCGTAATTCGCTCAATTACTGATCGTTGCTTAGTTATGAAGAATGGAAAAATTATCGAACAGGGGCTCACTAAAAAAGTTCTGGAACAACCCCAAAATACGTATACAAAAAAATTAATTGATGCAGTGCCAAAATTACCTAATTTCCAAATGGAGTTATAAGAAATGTCGCTTCCACCATTACCATTTGACCCATCTTGTTGTTTGATTGCTGGTGAATGGCTTCCTCCTCAAAGTCTGGAAAAATTGGAATTAGCAAACCCGTCTGATGGTAGTATTTTAACCGAAATCGCCTCGGGGAATAGTGCTGATATCGATGCGGCAGTTACAAATGCATCACATGCATTTGAGCAATGTTGGAGTGTAACTCCAGCCGCTGAGCGTGGGAGAGTTTTAGTTGATTTGGGAAGGCTTGTTCTCAAGAATATAGATCTTTTAGCCAAACTTGAGGCACTTGATGTAGGCAAACCTCTGACTCAAGCCCAAGCAGATGTTAAGGCTTTGGCTCGTTATATGGAATTTTATGGTGGCGCAGCAGATAAAGTTCATGGAGAAACAATACCCTACCTAGAAGGATACACTGTTTATACTTTACGTGAGCCCCACGGAGTTACTGGCCATATTGTCCCATGGAATTATCCCATGCAGATTATAGGCCGCTCAGTTGGTGCAGCTCTAGCTATGGGCAATACATGCGTTTTGAAGCCAGCCGAAGAAGCCTGTTTGACAGCCTTAGCATTTGCTAATCTAGCAATTGAAGCTGGCCTCCCAAAGGGTGTCTTAAATGTAGTTCCCGGGCTAGGAGCTTCAGCAGGTGCAGCTCTTTGCGCGCATAAAGGGATAAACCACATTAGTTTCACTGGATCAGTTGCCACAGGCCGTTTAGTGCAAGCAGCCGCTGCCTCTAACATCGTTCCGGTGACACTGGAACTCGGTGGAAAATCACCTCAATTATTTTTTGAAGATGCTAATCTGGAAAACGCACTTCCATTTCTTGTAAATGCCGGAATTCAGAATGGTGGGCAAACTTGTTCTGCAAGCAGTCGTATATTGGTTCATCGTTCGCGATACGACGAAGTGATTGATCACATGTCACAAAAATATAAAGACTTGATAGCGCGACCAGCAATTGAGGACGGAGCTTTAGGACCATTGATATCCAAAAGACAAAAGTCGATTGTAGAAGGTTTTATCGACAAGGGTCAAAATCTGAGCTTAGTCGCACAGGGGGATATCCATAGCAATGCCCCGTCAGAAGGGCATTATGTTGCCCCAAGGCTGTTCGCTGATGTTTCAGAAGATCACATACTGGCTAAAGATGAAATTTTTGGTCCAGTCCAGGTAATCATACCCTTCGATACTGAGGAAGAAGCGCTTAATATTGCTAATGGTACAGACTACGGGTTGGTTGCAAGTATTTGGACAAATGATGGAGCCAGACAAATGCGTTTGGCTAAAAAACTTAGATCAGGGCAGGTTTTCATTAACAATTATGGCGCCGGCGGCGGTGTTGAACTTCCATTTGGAGGACGTGGACTTTCAGGACACGGACGTGAGAAAGGGTTTGAAGCTCTTTTTGGTTTTTCAACTTTGAAAACTGTTGCAAGCTATCACCAATAATTAAGGAAATTATAACATGCGATTAGAAAATAAAACGGCAATAGTCACTGGAGCCGCTTCAGGTTTGGGAAAAGCAATTGTTAAAAAATTCCTCGAAGAGGGATCAAGGGTCATTATTGTTGATATAAATGAGGATGCTGCACGAGAGTTATCAGAGGACTTAGGGCCAAAAACATTAGCAGTAAAAGCTGACGTGGGCGATACAAACTCAGTAGAAAATCTGAAAAAATCTGTGTCTGATAATTTTGAGAGAGTAGATGTTGTAGTCAATAATGCGGGGGTTACTCATTTACCAACACCACTTGACGAAGTTACCGAAGAGGACTTTGACCGCGTTTTTCGAATAAATTGCAAATCAGTTTATTTAATGGCGAAAGCCTTTGTTCCTGAGATGAAAAATCAAGGCAGTGGCTCTATACTTAATATTGCTTCAACGGCTGGTGTATCACCTAGACCAAACTTAAACTGGTATAATAGCTCGAAAGGGTGGATGAATACCGCTACAAAGACTATGGCCGTGGAGCTTGCTCCATTTGGGGTTCGTGTAAACGCTGTTAATCCAGTTGCAAGCGAAACACCTTTACTGGCATCTTTCATGGGTGAAGATACACCAGAAATAAGGCAAAAGTTTCTCTCAACAATTCCGCTTGGAAGGTTCGCTCAGCCTGAGGACATAGCAAATGCTGCCTGCTATTTATCTTCAGAAGAAGCAAGTATGGTGACGGGGGTTTGCATGCAGGTTGACGGAGGGCGGTGTATTTGATGATGCAACCAGGACCAAAAAATCTAATTACTGATGTGCAAGGCCTTCTTGTAGGAAACGCACAAGATGAAAAAATTAAAACGGGCGTAACGGTTCTTAGCGGAAACAAACCATTAGTTACTTCATATTGTGTTATGGGAGGAGCTCCAGGAACACGAGAAACTGATTTACTTGCACCTGACAAAACGATTAAAGGCGTTGATGCTCTGGTATTATCAGGAGGATCTGCTTTTGGATTAGACGCTGCCTCTGGGGTTGTGGACACGTTACAGAAAAATGGGAAAGGTTTGGAAGTTGGCGGACACATAGTTCCTCTTGTTCCAGCCGCTATTTTATTTGACCTCACCAACGGCGGTGAAAAAAATTGGTCCGCAAACCCATACCCTGACTTAGGAAGAGAAGCATATAAAAATTTAAATTCAAAATTTGAATTGGGCACCGTAGGCGCTGGTTTCGGGGCACAAGGTGGAATGATGAAAGGTGGTTTAGGTTCTGCATCATTCAAATTAGAAAATAACATAACAGTGGGTGCATTGGTTGCGGTCAACCCTGTAGGCGATGCAACAGATCAAACAGGAAAATATTTTTGGGCAGCACCATTTGAAATTGATGGCGAATTTGGAGGATTGGAGTCTCCTAGTGGAGGCAGTTATGCGATGTCTTTCAAAAGGCCAGAATTGTTCCCATTGGAAGATCGAGCTAACACAACAATTGGAATTATTGCCACAGATGCAGATTTAACAAAAGCGCAAGCTCAAAGACTGGCCACTTCAGCTCATGATGGAATTGCAAGAGCAATAGTTCCATCTCACTTACCTTTCGATGGTGACTTAATTTTTGCTACTACAACTAGCGAGGTTCCACTTCAGGACGAAGTTTATGATTTTGCGGAAATTTGCCATGCGGCTAGTCTTTGCATGGCGAGGGCTATTGCCCGCGGCGTCTATAACGCAGAAAACTTACCGGGCGACCCAATGCCCACTTATAAGAAGTTAAATGGTTAAAAAATCAATAAAAAGTTTCTAATTTGCTCAAAAATGCTTTCTCAAAACGGTTTAAATTTAAAAACTGGCCAAAAACAAATTTTCCAGCGCTAGCCGCTGGCATATACGTCATTTGGGATAAACAAACTTTGCTTTATGTAAACACTGCGGGGAAAGATTTAGATAAAGCTCAACGATCAGGGAAAACGAAATTTGGGTTAGTTACCCGGCTCAACGGTCACGCGAGTGGAAGAACTGGGGGTGACCAATTTTGTTCACTATTGGCCAATAGAATTATCATACCATCCCTTACGAGCACACAACTAAACAAATTTAAAGAGGGCTCCACAACGCTTGACCAGATGACTAAGAAATATTTGCGAACTAATTTAGAATATCAGTATCTTGTGGTAGATAATTTTCAGGATGCAATTGATCTAGACGGTCACTGTAAGCGCGGTGCTATTTTCGAACAAAAACCATTATTTAATCCCATAGATCAAGAAAACTGATCAAACCATATAAGTTATTGGATCTCGGTATTTTTCTAAAGTAGTCCAGTCCCAATATGTTTCGTTTAATTGAACCGACATCGGCCCGCTAGCACCGTTTCCATAAATAGTTTCGTTCACACGGACTATCGGGATGACACCTCCCCCGGAAGAGGATAGAAAAACTTCATCCGCTGCCAACAGTTCATCAACACTCAAGGAACGTATACTAGTATTTATACCAAGGTGGTCAGCAATCTCTAAAACTGTTTTTCTGCTTACACCAGCTAAGACGCCCCTTTCAGGTGTAATCAAAACTTTGTCTTTGACAGCAAAAACGTTGAAGCCAGGGCCTTCAGTTACATTGCCGTCATAATCCAACAGTATAACAGTCTCAAAATCTTTACCTTTTGCTTCAAAAATACCTTGAGTAAAATCGCCCCAATGATAATTTTTTATGCGAGGGTTAACGCTATTCTCTGGAATTCTGTATGCGTTTTGAGCAATCCAAGCAGTTGCGCCTTGTTCTATAATTTCGGGTTTAATTATGTGTACGTAAGGTACACACCATGCAAAAAAGTGATTTTCACAGTCCCTAGGATCCCTGGATCCTGGTATTTTTGGTTTACCCCTACTGCACACCATAGCCACATAACTATCTCTCAGATCTGACTCACCAACCATTTCGTGAAGAGCTGCCTGAATATCTCGCTTGCTCATTCCAGGATTGAGGTGGAGACTTTCCATAGAAGAATGAAAACGAGCCAGGTATTCTTCAAATCTGAAAAAAGCCCCGTCTATAACTGGCACTACATCATAAGTTATATCTGAGTGAACCAACCCCCAATCATTTACCGGAATTGTTGCCTGTGAAATGGGTAAAACCTTACCGTTCATCCAGGCTGCACCCATGCTCAAATCATTTTCCATATTTCTTCCATTTGGAGAAGTCTCAAAAACGTATAAAAATTATATCTATAACTCAATGTTTTATGTCAATTTTGAATCTTGAGATATGCAAGTGCCTATACTATCCGTAAAGTAGTATCAAAAATCTCTAATTTAAAAGGCCTAGGCAGTGAAAGATTTTCCTCAATTAAAAGGTTTTAAAGGAAGTCCTGGCCTAGTAAGGCTAATTGGTCATCGGGGAGCTCGGGGCTTAATGCCTGAAAATACTATAGAAGGCTTTGAATTCACATTAGATTTAGGCGTGACAGCATTAGAGTTTGACGTTTTGGTTTCAAAAGATAACGTGCCGGTAATTACACATGACTATCAGCTTTCAGGTAGCTCAACACGAGATTACAATGGGAAATGGATAGGAGAAAATGGCCCCAAGATTAGTGAACTTACATTAGCCCAGCTGAAACAGTTTGATGTTGGCGGTTTAGATAGTAGTTCAATATGTGGGGCAAACTATCCCCAACAAGAATTTCTATCTGGAATTCGCATTCCAAAATTATCAGAACTTTTGGATTTAGCTTGTTTACCAAAAGGCCAAAACCTTTATCTTTTAATGGAAATAAAGTCCGATGGATCTCTTAAGGTTACTAAAATTGTTAGCCAAATAGTAGATGAAATACGAAAGAGAAAACTTGGCAACAGAACTGTTTTGCATAGTTTTGACTGGGAATTGCTTAAAGAATGTCAAAGGTTAGCTCCTGAAATCCCACGCTCTTTCCTATCACAACTATCTGACAACTGTGACGAAACCTCAGATCTGGCTTCAGAAGATATAACTCCAGACTTTTCTTCTTTCAAAACTTCAATACCAAAAGCCATCGCCAATCAGGAAGGTCAAATGTGGTGTCCATATTTTAAAGACGTTACGTCAGAAATGGTACAAGAGGCCCATAGCCTCAATTTAATTGTATGCACTTGGACTGTTAATGAAATAGAAGACATTGAAAATATGATTGATGCAGGGGTAGACGGGATTATAACTGATTACCCTAATAGAGCACAAAAAGTTTTGGAAATTCGCGGCTTTAACGGGTAAAATCTTTGTTTCCCTAAATTCAATTACAGTTTTTTTCACAGAGGAGAAGACTAAGTGAAAGTTGATTTCAATGAAGATGGTCACGGTAGCGCAGTGTTGCTTATCCACTCGACGGTAGCAGGAAATAAGCAATGGCGAAAACTAATAGAGTATTTATCTCCACACTATCAAGTTATCGCACCGAATTTATTTGGATATGGATCTTCACCTAAATGGTCTAAAAAACGCGATCAAACTTTGAGTGACCATGTGGACTTGCTTAAGGGTTTTTTTGAACGAAACGAAAGTATATCAATAGTCGGACATTCTTTTGGAGGAAGCGTAGCCATGATGGCTGCAAAAGAATATCCTGAAAAGATAGAAAAACTTGTACTGATTGAACCGAACCCATTTTATTTGTTAAAGAACCACTCTGATCCCGGCAGCTATCAAGAAGTACTGAATATAAGAGATATTATCAAAGCTAATGCTTTTAAGGAGACCTGGGGCCAAGCTGCCAAACAATTTGCAGATTATTGGAATGGATCTGGGGCCTGGACAAAAATGGATGAACTCCGTCGAGAAAAATTCGCAGAAGCCTTAAAACCTAATTTTCATGAATTTGATTGCGTTATTAATGAAACAACTTCACTTGAAGAATGGAGAGACATTCTCCCACAAAATACTCATATTTTATTCAGCGAACAAACGGTAAACTCTATTAGAAAAATCGTAACTATTTTTGAGGAAACAATGCCGAATTGGATATTTCACTCATACAGTGAAGGGACACATATGGCACCCTTGACACATCCAAACATTGTAAACCCCATTATCCATAAAATTTTAACAGAGATTTAAAATGTTAAAGAAGATTAATCCCGAAAGGCTTCACAATGAAAGCCAACAAAACAAAACTCACCCCAGTGATTGCAATGCAAATCAACAAAGACGGCCAAAAACCGGTGAATTTATAAATAAAGGGAAAAGCTAAAAACATCGGGAGTGTGGGAATAACATACCAAAAAGTATACCAAGCGTGATTAGCTATTTTTTGATAACCTTGTTGTTCCAAATATAACCAGACTAATGCCATAACAGTTATCAGAGGCAAGGCCGCAATTAGCCCTCCTAACCTATCACTTCTTTTGGCTACTTCTGATATTAATACGACAATAAACGCAGTAGTAAGGTATTTAGTTATAATCCAAGCCAATGTTTTTTCCTAAAATAGTTTTCAACATAGATAACTTTAATCTTTTGAGTTTTTTAATCCTTGGACTTAGTAAAATTTAATTAATCTGATAGTAATGAAGGAAGCATTTTTCCATCCGAAATAAAATTCAAATCTTTGGTATCTTTATAACTTAAAACTGAGTATTCGCCTGGATAAAGATAGCATCTTATCCCACTGTTTATGGCAGCGTATTGATTGGCCTTTGTGTCTTCTATAGCTATTGTTTGAGCTGCTACTATCTCCAATTCAGACAGTGCATATTCATAAATTGCACTTGAGGGCTTTGGTTGTGGAACTGATTCACATGAAGTGATAATGTCAAAATCGTCAAAGTTGATATAGTTTGAAAGTGATTTTTTAATGATATCAATAGTATATGGTGTCGTACCGGTTACAAAACCAATTTTACCACCATTACCTTTGCATTTTTTTATAGCTTCGACGCACCCACTTCTGGGCTTTACGCCAACCCTAATTAACTCTTCATAGACGCTCTGTTTATCTCTGTGTATTTGCTCT
>QOQI01000008.1 GCA_003332035.1 Paracoccaceae bacterium | reverse complement strand
ACATAGGTTTTGATATACCGACTCCGCTCGGAAGAGGAACTGGGGGCGGAAGTACATGTGGCCCAGTATTTAATGAATTTATGCTTTCAGCTATAAAAAAATATGGCGGAGGTGATTTTAAAGTACCGAAAGGCGGCAAATTTATCAACCTTCATCGTCTTACTGGCGATCGCTTAGATCAAAAAGCCGAAGGCGATTTTGTAGTTGCTGAATACTTTCGCGACGGCGAAGAACCAACATTTGGGGATGCTGTCAACGGAGGTTTTGCGATGGGAAGTAATATTGAGCTTTTTTCAGAAGAAGACGAGCAGGTTGTTCATACCACAAGTTCGAGTGGGGAAATTGTAACCTTTGGTGGTACAGCAAGCCTTGGAACTCTTACTTCTGGTGGTCTTTACTGACAAAATATTCAAAATTAGCAGTGAAAAATATAAAGAGAAAATTATGAGAGCAGATATAGAAAATTTGGTTACTTCTATTGAAAAAACTCTGGAGTTACTACGTCAAAGAATGGATTGGGATACTGCTTCTAGCCGCCTAGAGGAATTTAATGCTCGCGTGGAAGATCCCAACCTTTGGGATAAGCCTGATCAGGCTCAGAGATTGATGAGAGAACGGCAAACATTAGTTGATGCGATGGAGGGGCACAACCAAATTAAAGATGATTTGCTGTATAATATTGAAATGATTGAATTGGGCGAGCAGGAGGACGATAGCGAAATTATTAATGAAGCTGAGGTTGCTATAAGTCTTTTAGCAAAAAATGCTTCTTCCAAAGAACTAGAAGCGCTTTTGAATGGTGAGGCTGATGCAAACGATACGTTTCTAGAAATTCATGCGGGGGCTGGCGGTACAGAAAGTTGTGACTGGGCTGCTATGTTGGCTCGTATGTATCTAAGATGGGCTCAAAAATCAGGCTATAATGTGGATTTACAATCTGAAACTCCCGGCGAAGAAGCTGGAATTAAATCTGTAACTTACAAAGTAAGTGGCCATAATGCGTATGGTTGGTTGAAATCGGAAAGTGGCGTTCATAGGCTCGTAAGAATTTCTCCGTTTGATAGTTCTGCGAAACGGCATACTTCCTTTTGTTCAATTTGGATTTATCCTGTGGTAGATGATAATATCGATATTGAGGTAAACCCAGCGGATATTCGAGTAGACACTTTTCGCTCCTCAGGGGCTGGGGGACAACATGTTAATACCACGGACTCAGCGGTTAGAATAACGCATAACCCTACAGGAATAGTTGTGACAAGCTCAGAAAAATCTCAGCATCAAAATCGAGATATTGCAATGAAAGCTTTGAAATCGCGTTTGTATCAACTGGAGTTGGATCGCAGAAGTGCTGCAGTTGTTGAGGCTCACGAGAATAAAGGTGATGCTGGATGGGGAAACCAAATAAGATCTTATGTCTTACAGCCGTATCAGATGGTAAAAGACCTTAGAACTGGGCACGAAACCTCTGATACTAAAGGAGTATTAGATGGTGATTTGGATGATTTCATGGCTGCAACTTTGGCAATGAATGTTTCCGGTAAGTCCAGAGCTGAAGCAAAAGACAATGAATAAATTAATAGTATTTCAATTTTAAATAAAGACTAAATCTTGAAAGTTGAACAATCAATAACAGAAAAAACTGAATTCAGGCTTGCGCAAATTCGTAAATGGAATCCTGAAGTAAATGCTATTGTATCAATGCGAAGAGAAAATGAAATTCTGGACGACGCATATAATAAAGAAAAATTGGCTGCTGAGGAGCGAGGTTCTCTTCATGGTGAAATCATTGCGATAAAAGATTTGGCGAATGCAAAAGGGTTTAGAACAACGCAAGGTTCGCCAATTTTTGCTAATGAAATAGCTAGTCATGATGACTTGATTGTTGCAAGAATGCGCGCGGCCGGCGCTATTGTAATCGGAAAAACTAATACGCCAGAGCTTGGATTAGGTAGTAATACTTTTAATCCAGTATTTGGAGTTACGAAAAATCCCTACAACTTGAGCAAGTCAGCTGGAGGTTCCTCCGGAGGGGCAGCGGTTGCTCTGGCTTGTGATATGGTAAAATATGCTGACGGATCTGATATGATGGGGTCTCTTCGAAACCCCGCGGCTTGGAATAACGTTTATGGAATGCGACCTACCTGGGGTTTAGTGCCTAGTGAACCTAGTGATGACTTATATTTGCATAAATTGTCTACAACTGGGCCTATGGCCAAAAACCCGCGCGATTTGGCAACTTTATTAGGGGTCATGGCTGGAAAAGATGAACGCCAACCAAACGGAGTTCCTTTTTTTGAAGTCGATGTTTCATTAAAGGACCGCTCTTTACAGAATAAAAGAATAGTATCTTTTATGCGCTGGGATCTTCCATTTGAAGAAGGAATAAGAGATTTAACTGAGAAATCGTTAAAAAAATTTGAAGAATTAGGCGCTTCTGTTGAAGTTATAGATTTGCCTATGTCCATGGAAAAAGTTTGGGAGGCATGGATTACTTTGCGATCATGGTCTATCTCGAACTCTCTTTTTAAGGAATTTAATGATCCGGAAAAACGTAAGTTGATGAAGAAACCACTGATATGGGAAATAACGCGAGGGCTATCACTCAAAAGTGATGAAATAGTACAAGCATCTAAGACACGAAGCGAATGGTTCAAAAAAATGGCCTGTGTGCTTGGCCAATATGATGCTGCCGTTTTACCCTCAACACAGGTGCAGCCATTCAGTATAAAAAAAGAATACCCAGAATTCATTTCTAATTATCCAATGGATACTTATCATAGATGGATGCAAGTGGTAGTTCCCGCAAGCTTGATAGGACTTCCAGCAATTAATCTTCCAGCTGGTTTTTGCAAAAATAAATTACCATTTGGAATTCAATTAATCGGCAAACAGTTTTCTGATAACAACCTTCTAAATATTGCTGAGAGTTGGCATAGAATTACAGGCTTTTCAGAAAAATATCCGCCTTTTTTATAAACTAAAAGGATTGCAAGAAACTTCTAAGACAGATATCTGCAACTCAAACACAAGGAGTTATCGGTGGTTAGAGCTTTAGTATGCCCAGGACAAGGTGCTCAGAGTATAGGAATGGGTAAATCCCTAGCAATAGAATATCCAAAATCCAAAGCCATTTTTGAAGAAGTTGATGATGCATTAGGCGAAAAGTTATCTTCTTTAATTTGGGAGGGAGACATTGAAGAATTGACTCTTACCCAAAATGCTCAGCCAGCATTAATGGCAATGAGCTTAGCGGCATTGAGAGGATTAGAAAGCAAAGGTTTTGAAGTCGATAGCTGTGCGTACCTAGCGGGGCATTCTTTAGGTGAGTATTCTGCACTAGCTATGAGTAAAGCTATTTCTGTATCGGATGCAGCAAGACTACTAAGAGCTAGAGGGCTTGCTATGCAGGAAGCCGTTCCCGTTGGCCTTGGGGCTATGGCCGCTATATTGGGATTAGACTTTGCGACAGTTCAGTCTTTGGCCAGTGAAGTTCAAGCTACGGGCATTTGCCAAGCTGCAAATGATAATGATCCTTCACAAGTTGTTATATCTGGAGAAAAAACTGCCGTAGAGTTAGCCATTGTGCTTGCTAAAAATAGTGGAGCTAAAAGAGCTGTTATGCTGCCTGTAAGTGCTCCATTTCATTGTGAATTGATGGCTCCTGCTGCGGAGCAGATGAAGATTGAATTAGAAACTATTAAAGTTGAGCAGCCAATTGTTCCAATTGTGTCGAATGTAAGTGCTCAAGCTATTTCCGACCCCAGTGAGATAAAAAAATTATTAGTTAGCCAGGTTACTGGGTCAGTTAGATGGCGTGAATCTATAATGTGGATGGCTAAAAATAATGTGAATGAAATTTGGGAAGTTGGATCAGGTAAAGCCTTGAATGGAATGATAAGAAGGATCGATAAAAATATAAATCTCAAAAATATTTCCTCACCTGAGGAAATTGAAACATTAGAATTTTAAATTAAAAGGTATCAATTAATGTTTGATCTTAAAGGAAAAAAAGCCTTAATAACTGGTGCGACAGGTGGTATAGGTGGAGAAATAGCAAAAACCCTTAATGAAGCTGGTGCCGAAATAGCAATTAGCGGTACCCGCCTAGAAAGCTTAAAAGCTTTAGCGGAGACATTGGGCGATCGAACTCATATTTTTACATGCAATTTGAATGATCCATTGGCTATCGCAGACCTTTTGAAAGCTGCTTCTGAAAAGATGGGTGGGATAGATATTTTAATAAATAATGCTGGAATTACACGCGATAATTTATTTATGCGGATGTCAGATGAAGAGTGGCTGGACGTGTTGAATATAAATTTAACGGCAACAATGAAGCTCTGTAAAGGCGCAATACGTGGTATGATGAAAAATCGTTGGGGTCGAATTATTAACATCAGTTCGGTTGTTGGGGCTACAGGTAACCCGGGTCAAGCTAACTATGCAGCGTCAAAGGCTGGAATGGTGGGAATGTCTAAATCATTAGCTTACGAGGTGGCGAGCCGGGGTATAACAGTTAACATTATTGCACCCGGATTTATTGAAACGCCCATGACGGATAAATTAAATGAAGATCAAAAAACCAATATTTTGACACAGGTTCCTGTGGGAAGAATGGGCACTGCAACCGAAATAGCGTCTGCAGCATTATATTTGGCAAGTTCTGAGGCAAGCTACTTGACTGGAGCAACCCTTCATATCAACGGTGGAATGGCAATGATCTAAAGGTTTAGAAATTAAGTATTATTAAAACAATATTAAATTTTGTATTCTTTTTATTGCAAAACATTTGCTAATTTAAATTCTTATGTTATAGCGCTCGTGAAAAGTTGATGTATAGCCGTTTTCGTGAAAATTTGGCTCACACTCTTTATAAAATATAACCGCCCAATTGGGCAAAACCCCTTGTAGATTTCAGGGGAAAATTGGGTTTGATCCCTGCAGAATGAGGAAGATACGATGAGCGATACCGCAGACCGCGTTAAAAAAATTGTTGTAGAACATTTAGGCGTTGATGAAGATAAAGTTGTTGATAACGCTTCGTTTATTGATGATCTGGGCGCTGATAGCTTAGATACGGTTGAGCTAGTAATGGCTTTTGAAGAAGAGTTTGGAATCGAAATACCAGATGACGCTGCGGAAAATATTCAAACTTTTGGGGATGCTGTTAAGTTCATCGGGGATGCCGCATAGTTAAAATTTTAGACTTTTAGAGCCCTCGTTCACGCGAGGGTTTTTTATTTGTAGCACGATTTTGAGCTGACAATACTTGCCCAACTGGGCTTTTACGCGCTATTAGCAATCATAATAGGCTAAAATGAGAAGAACATGCGTCGAGTAGTTATTACGGGTTTGGGAATGATATCTCCTCTTGCCAGTGGCGTTGAGGAAACTTGGTCACGTATTCTTAACGGCGATTCTGGCGCCGGTTTGATAACCCGCTTTAACGCTGATCGGGTCGTAACAAAATATGCTTGCGAAGTGCCTCTCGGGGATGGTCTCGATGGAACGTTCAACGCCGATGATTGGTTGGAGCCCAAGGAACAAAGAAAAGTAGACGACTTTATTTTGTATGGTATTGCTGCTTCTGAAATGGCTGTGAGAGATTCTGATTGGAAGCCCACTGACGAGGCCAGTTTACTTCGAACAGGTGTTATGATTGGTTCGGGGATTGGTGGCTTAAACTCGATAGCAGAAACTGCAGTAATGATTCATGAGCGTGGGCCCAGACGAATTTCACCATTCTTTATTCCAGGTGCGTTAATAAATTTAATATCTGGGCAGGTCAGCATCCGATTTGGCTTTAAGGGCCCTAACCATTCGGTGGTCACAGCTTGTTCAACTGGCGCACATGCAATCGGTGATGCAGCAAGGCTTATTGCTTCTGATGATGCCGATGTTATGGTCGCGGGTGGAGCTGAGGCGGCTATCTCAGAAATAGGCATTGGTGGATTTAACGCTTGCAAAGCTTTATCAACTAAAAGAGCAGATGACCCAACCAAGGCATCTCGTCCATATGATATGGATCGTGACGGATTTGTAATGGGTGAGGGGGCTGGAATTGTTGTTTTGGAAGAGTATGAGCACGCAAAAAGCAGAGGAGCCAAAATCTATGCAGAAATTGTGGGATATGGATTGTCAGGCGATGCTTACCACATAACAGCCCCTTCGGAAGATGGCGAAGGCGGGGAAAGGTCAATGTTGGCTGCACTTGAAAAAGCTAAAATTGAGCCTGGGCAAATAGATTACATAAACGCACACGGCACCTCAACTATGGCGGACGTTATTGAATTAGCGGCAGTTGAGCGCATGATGGGTGATAAGGCTAGTAAATTGACTATGTCATCTACTAAGTCATCAACAGGTCACTTACTGGGTGCTGCCGGAGCAATAGAGGCTATTTTTACTACTTTGGCAATTCGGGATCAGGTTGCTCCACCAACAATTAATTTGGATAACCCTGCTATAGAAACAAAAGTTGATTTGGCTGCAAATCAAATGGTATCAAGAGAAATTAAATTTGCTATCTCTAACTCCTTTGGTTTTGGGGGAACGAACGCTAGTTTGCTTTTGGCAAAATTGTAAAATGTGGCGAAGTGCTGCCTCAAACATAATGTCTTTACTAGTGGTATTGTTGTTGTTGGGTGGAGGAATAGGTTTAACAGGAAAATCTTTTTATAGTTCTGCGGGCCCTTTAGAAACGCCAATATGTGTTCGAATTCCAGTTGGTAGTTCATTTCGTACAGTTTCTGAAGAATTAGAGAAAAAAGGCGCGCTGCAATCAGCTTGGTTTTTTAGGATAGGCGTCCGTTATGAAGAAAAAAGTACGAAGCTGAAAGCAGGCAGCTTTCTTATCCCGGCTTTTTCAACAATGCAGGATATTTCTAATATAGTTACCCGAGGCGGGGCAAATACTTGCGGCACTGAAATTGTCTACGGAGTAGGTATTGTTTCAACGACCATACGAGTTAGAGAGCTAGATCCAAAGACCTCAAAATTAGAAGAAAAGTTTGCTTTTAAATCTGATGATCCAGAACCATCTGCATTTAACTCTTTTGTTAGTGATAAAACTACTAGGCACAGAATAGTAGTAGCCGAAGGTACTACATCCTGGCGAATAGTTCAGGCTTTAAATGGAATTGGATATCTTACTGGGGACATAAAAGTTATTCCTGAAGAGGGTAGTTTGGCACCTAATAGTTATGAATTTGGTCAAAAAGACTCTCGTTCAACGATATTGAAGCGAATGTCTGTAAAGCAGGACAGTATTTTACAAAGGGCGTGGCAGTCCAAGTTGGACAGTTTGCCTTTAAAGACGCCAGAAGAAGCGTTAATTTTAGCTTCAATCATTGAAAAAGAGACTGGGCTCAAAAGTGAACGGCGGATTATTGCTAGTGTATTTATAAACCGCTTAAAAAAGGGTATGCCGTTACAAACTGATCCGACAGTTATTTATGGAATAACTAAAGGTCAGGAAATTTTAGGCCGAGGTCTTCGTCGGAGTGAGCTCCGGAAAGATACCCCGTGGAATACATATTTGAGGGAGGGATTACCTCCAACGCCAATTGCAAACCCTGGAGAGGAAAGTATTTTTGCTGCTTTGAACCCAGAAAATACTAATTTCATTTTTTTTGTTGCTGATGGCACTGGCGGTCATTCATTTGCCACTACTTTAACTGACCACAATAAAAATGTTGCCAAGTGGCGAGCGATTGAAAAAAATAGCAAAGACTAAACCTTAGTATAAGATTTTCATGTAATTGTTGAGATTTTACCGTGTAAGTACTATATAACGTTAATAGCAATTGGGTTAAGTTGATGAAAAAGTTTGAAGAAAAATATGTTAAGATAGACCCTGTTTGGGATAGATTGCGAAATGAGGCGAAAGAAGCTTTAATATCTGAGCCAGCGATTGGTGGTTTTATTCATACTAGTATTCTTCAACATTCAAGCTTTGAAGGAGCTTTAGCCCACCGCGTTGCATCAAAGTTAGCGTCGGTTGAGATTTCTGGGCAAACTCTAAGGGATACTTGCAGCATGGCGATTTCTTCTGATCCTCAACTTTCTAATGCTGCAAGAGCTGATATTATGGCGGTAGTTGATAGGGACCCAGCTTGTTCCAGGTATATGCAGCCACTTTTGTATTTCAAGGGCTTTCTTGCGGTCCAGGCTTATCGGGTGTCAAACTGGCTTTGGCTTACTGGTCAAAAAGATATGGCATATTTTTTTCAAATGAGAACTTCAGAAGTTTTCGGGATAGACATACATCCAGCTGCAAAAATTGGTAAAGGTTTAATGATAGATCATGCTCATTCGATCGTTATTGGCGAAACATCGGTTATTGGTGATAACGTTTCCATGCTCCACTCGGTTACTCTAGGTGGAACTGGTAAAGAAGATGAGGATCGTCATCCAAAAATAGGTGACGGAGTTTTGATAGGTGCAGGGGCTAAGGTGCTCGGAAATATAAAAGTTGGGAATTGTTGTCGTATCGCAGCAGGCTCAGTTGTGTTGCAAGAGATACCTCCAAAGAAAACAGTTGCAGGCGTTCCAGCTGAAATAGTTGGAGAAGCTGGTTGTAGTACGCCTTCAATTGAAATGGATCAGACACTCTCATCCAAGTGATTTTTATGTCAACATGAGCACTGGATCTTCAAGGTATTTGGCAATGCTTTGGAGTAAATCGGCACCCAGAGCACCATCAATTACACGATGATCTACGGAAAGTGTAAGTGACATAACATTAGCTACTGAAATAGTGTCATCGTCATTGACTATTGGCTTTTTAAGGCCTCTGCCAACTGCAAGTATGGCCCCGTGAGGGGGGTTTATAACTGCATCAAAATCATCAACCCCAAACATACCCAAGTTTGAAATTGAAAAGCTTCCTCCTTGATATTCACTTGGCATAAGCTTTTTAGAACGAGCCTTTTCGGCTAATTCTTTCATTTCTTTTGAAAGATTAGATAAGCTTTTTTCATCGGCATCTCGTATAATTGGTGTAAATAGTCCATCCTCTACCGATACAGCTACTGCGATATCAGATGGTTTAAGTTGAAGAATTTTGTCTTCCGCCCAAACGGCGTTAGCCATGGGCACTGATTGAAGTGCCAATGCACATGATTTTATAATAAAGTCGTTAATAGAAAGTTTATTATTTCTTTCGGCTAGATGTGCATTTAATCTTGATCTTACTTGTAATAATTCATCTATTTTTATCTCTTTTCTTAGGTAAAAATGGGGAATGTTTTGTTTTGCTTCAGTCAGCCTGGTAGCAACTGTTTTTCTCATACTGTTGAGTGGTATTTCCTTAAATTCCCTATCTGCGTATAAATTTTTTACTGAAGATCCAGAAGCTTGTACGGTATTTGTTAGCAAGACTGGGTCCGCCAAGGTTTCTTGAATAGCAATAGGACTGAAGGCGTTTATGTTCAAAATATCATTTTTTACTATTCTCCCATGGGGACCAGAGCCATTGATACTCCCCAAATCAACTCCGTTTTCCTTGGCTAATCGTCTTGCAAGAGGTGTAGCAAAAATCCGCAAACTAGAAGTCTGAGCAACACCAGTTAGGGGGTTTTTTGTTTCCAAAGGTGCTGCTGAAATGACTGTTTGCTCTTTAGGTTCTACTTGCAAAGTTATATCTTTTTTTTCCTGGACTTCGAGATCTTCGCCATCATCCAAAATAATAGCTATTGGACTGTTGACTTTGACACCTTCACTGCCTTCAGTAACTAAAAGCTTTCCGATAATTCCCTCATCTACTGCTTCGAACTCCATCGTTGCTTTGTCGGTTTCAATTTCAGCGATAAGATCTCCACTTTGTATCCTATCTCCCTCTTTTACAAGCCACTTGGCCAGGGTACCTTCTTCCATTGTGGGCGAAAGTGCAGGCATTAATATATTCACAGACATTGATGCTCTCCTTTACCGATAACAAACTTTTTTTGCAGCATTTACAACCTGCTCGGTCGTCACAAGAGCAAGCTTTTCTAAGTTTGCGGCATAGGGCATAGGTACATCCTTGCCAGTACAATTAATCACAGGAGCATCAAGATAATCGAACGCGTGTTCCATTATATAGGCGGATAAATGATTTCCTATTGAAGCAACTGGGAAGCCCTCTTCTACTGTTATACACCGGTTTGTTTTAGAAACCGACTGGATTATTGTTTCATAATCAATTGGTCTAATAGTTCTTAAATCTATAACTTCTGCTTCTATTCCCTCTGCAGTTAACTCTTCAGCAGCTTTTAGTGCGTATTGCATGCCAATACCGAATGAGATTATTGTGACGTCTGCTCCTTTGCGCCAAACTCTCGCTTTGCCAAATGGAACAATGTAGTCTTCGATCTCAGGCACATCAAAACTACGCCCATAAAGAATTTCATTTTCAAGAAAAATTACAGGATTATTATCCCTAATAGCGGATTTTAATAAACCTTTAGCATCCGACGCTGAATACGGCGCTACAACTTTTAGACCGGGGATGTGGGCATACCATGATGTGTAGTCTTGACTGTGCTGTGCGCCTACTCTAGCGGCTGCTCCGTTTGGGCCACGAAATACAATGGGTGCTCCCATCTGTCCGCCAGACATATAAAGTGTCTTTGCTGCAGAGTTCACAATCTGATCGATTGCCTGCATAGCAAAATTAAAAGTCATAAACTCAACAATAGGCCTTAGTCCAGCAAAAGAGGCACCGGTAGCTATGCCCGCAAAGCCATGTTCAGTAATCGGTGTGTCAATAATTCTTTTCGAGCCAAATTCTTCGAGTAGCCCTTGGCTGACTTTATATGCCCCTTGGTATTCTGCAACTTCTTCGCCCATAAGAAAAACTTTTTCATCGCGCCTCAATTCTTCTGCCATAGCATCTCTCAGGGCTTCCCTGACGGTTTTCTGACCAATTTTTGTCGTATCGGTCCATTCAGGTTCAGGGGTTGGTTCTGTGCTTAATAATTCAACTTTTGGGTGCAATTTTTTATTTTCAGCAAATGCTTTTTGTTCTTTTGGCGCGTTATTTATTTTTGTTTCTGTGATCTTTTCACCATCATCTATTAATATAGCAATTGGACTATTAACTTTAATTCCTTCTGAACCTTCTGAAACTAGTATTTTTTCAATGGTTCCCTCATCAACAGCTTCAAATTCCATAGTTGCCTTATCAGTTTCTATCTCGGCAAGGATATCACCTGCGGAAACTGTGTCCCCTTCTTTGACTAACCATTTCGCTAAGGTTCCTTCTTCCATTGTTGGAGATAGGGCGGGCATTAAAATTTCAGTTGTCATTTGCGATCCCTTTACGCGTAAATATCAGTATAAAGTTCTTCAAGTTCTGGTTCAGGGCTAGCCTTGGCAAATTCTGCAGATTCATTAACAATTTTCTTAATTTCTTTATCAATTGACTTCAAATCATCTTCGCTTGCATGTTTCCCAGTTAACAAGATCGATCTAATATTTTCGATAGCGTCTCTTTCTTCTCGCATTTTTTGGACCTCTTCTCGAGTTCTGTATTTTGCTGGATCAGACATTGAGTGTCCTCGGTATCGATAAGTTTTGATTTCGAGGATATAGGGGCCCTTACCGGCGCGACAGTGTTTAACTGCCTTGTCTCCTGCTTCTTTTACAGAAAGCACATCCATTCCATCAACAGCCTCACCGGGTATATCGAAACCAGCACCTCTGGTATATATATCTGGTGTTGAAGTCGAGCGTAATTGCGATGTACCCATAGCGTATTGATTATTCTCAATGACGAAAATTACCGGTAACTTCCATAGAGAAGCCATATTAAATGTCTCATAGACTTGACCTTGGTTGGCTGCTCCATCGCCAAAATAAGTAAAGGTTACTCGATCATTCTCTAAATATTTATCTGCAAAAGCCAGTCCTGCTCCAAGAGGAACCTGCGCGCCAACAATACCATGCCCTCCATAGAAATTTTTTTCCTTGCTGAACATGTGCATAGAACCGCCTTTTCCCTTTGAGTAACCACCAGCTCGGCCTGTGAGTTCAGCCATTACACCATTAGGATCCATACCGCATGCAAGCATATGCCCGTGATCGCGATAGGATGTAATTCTTTTATCCCCTGCTTCTGCTGAAGCCTCTAATCCAACAACTACAGCTTCTTGACCAATATAAAGGTGACAGAAGCCGCCGATCAATCCCATTCCATAAAGCTGGCCAGCTTTTTCCTCAAACCGCCTAATTAAGAGCATATCTTTATAGTAAGAAAGCAACTCTTCCGTATTTACGTTGGATTTTTTAGAACCTTTGCGAGAAGTCATAAAAGCTTACCTCAAAAATAGTTTAGCGTTAAACTATCTTTATACTAGTTAACTTTAGAATGCGACAGGAAAATAAAAATTAGTTAAAATAATGAATGATAGTTCATAAAAAAACACAAAATTAAAGTTTTATTCTGTCTTGGAAGTTTTTTTAG
The DNA here is from genome assembly GCA_003332035.1 of Paracoccaceae bacterium. Classification (GTDB taxonomy): domain Bacteria; phylum Pseudomonadota; class Alphaproteobacteria; order Rhodobacterales; family Rhodobacteraceae; genus Salinivivens. The sequence goes on along the minus strand of QOQI01000008.1, from coordinate 26,374 downwards.
GGCTTTTGTTTATTGTATTATTACTTCGTCCGAACGTATTTGCCCTAATATGTCTCGAGCCTGTTCATCTAAAAGGTCTAAGTCCAGGTACTCATCGGACATTCTCCAGGTTAGATTACGCATTCTATCAACTTCACTTTGAAGCATCGTAAGCTCTGCCTCTAGTTTTTTTGCATCACTTAATATTTCTGCTCTTCTAAATAATCCATAGTCACCTTGCACTGCAGCAAAAGTGAAATAAAGACCAAGCATCAAGGTTACAGCAAATACTGCCAACATAACCCAAGGAATTGATAACCTTGCTGAATTCATAGCCTACCTCTATTGCCGATTGAACGAGATTAGGTCGATAGAATCACAGAATGATTCGCAAGGGAATCCCCTAATTTGAAAAAAATCACTTTTTTTTAAAATTTAAGTTTTTGATGCATCTGCTATTGCAGATATCGTTTGTTCTAGCGCTGAATTAAATTCATCTATATTTTGATGAACAAATAGACTTTGCGTTAGTGCTCTAGAAAAAGATGCAACTACCCCGTAATTTTCTCGTAAGCGTTTATTTGCTTCTTCAAGCGAATAACCTCCAGATAATGCGACAACTCTCAATACATTTGGATGTTTTACTAAATCTTGATAAAAGTTCTCTTTTTCTGGGAGGGTTAATTTTAGTAAAATCTTTTGTTTGGGGGCTAGTTTATTTAAATTTTTAATTAAACTTTGTTTAAGATTTTTCTCAGCTTTTAATTTCTGCGAAATATTTATGGTTACTTCTGGTTCAATAATTGGCGTTAATCCGGCGTCCAAAGTTATTTTCCCAATTTCAAATTGCTGATCTACAATTTTTTCTATTCCTACAACGTTGTCTTCATCAATAACGGATCTCATTTTAGTACCAAAAATTCCATAATCTAAAGCTTTTTTTAGTGTCTCATGTAAATTGGGGATGTCTTTCATAAGTCGAACACCATCTTTTGGATCTTTTAAACCCTTATCAATCTTTAAAAATGGAACAATTTTTTTTGTATTCCAGAGAAACTCTGCAGTTGGAATTCCAGACACATGGCGCTCCATAGTTTGTTCAAATAATATTGCTCCAATTATGTGGGCTTCGCTGAAACATGAACTTGTGATTATTCTCGTTCGCATGTCATGCATTAGATTGAACATTTCTTCTTCATCCGTGAACTGATCTTCAGAAATTCCATATAATTGGAGGGCTTTAGGCGTTGATCCTCCGCTTTGGTCCAACGCTGCTATAAAGCCTTTATCTGAGCGCATTCTTGCTATCTGTTCTGTTCTATTCACGATATTCTCCATTTCGATTACAAACGGATGTAAGAGACCGAGAAATACAATTCAATCCTGATTGCGCTACCATAATTCGTGAAAAGTTATAAAAATGGAATTTTCATTTTTGCGTAAGACAGAGAACCCCTGGTAACTCTCTACCTTCAAGCCATTCTAGAAATGCACCACCTGCCGTTGAAACATAGGTGAATGCGTCGGTTACTCCTGCTTGATTAAGAGCCGCTACAGTATCTCCACCTCCTGCGACGGATATTAAGTGACCATTTTTTGTCTCGTTGGATGCAAATTTTGCGGTCTGGCTAGTGGCTTGATCAAAAGGAGCCACTTCAAATGCACCTAATGGTCCGTTCCATAAAAGTGTTTTTGCATTGTTTATACAGTGCTTTATATTATCAACTGTTGATGGGCCTGCATCTAGTATCATATAATTCTCCGGACATTCATCAGCAGAAACGACGGATGTGGATGTGTTCTCTGACAGCTCTTTTGCAATAACAATGTCAGTCGGTAAAATAACTTCACATGAATATATTTCAGCCTTTTTAAGAATCTTTAGTGCAGTTGGCTTAAAACTTTTTTCCACCAGTGATCGACCAACGTTAAATCCTTTGGCAAACAGAAAGGTATTAGCCATAGCTCCGCCTATAATAATAGAGTCCACCTTTTCTATTAAATTTTCGAGCAATGTAATTTTTGTAGAAATTTTAGCTCCGCCAACTACCGTCGCAACAGGCCGTTCGGGCTGAACTAAAACACTTTCTAGAGCTTTAAGTTCTGACTCCATCAAATTTCCTGCACATGAAGGTAAATATTTTGCCAGACCAGTTGTGCTTGCGTGGGCTCTGTGAGACGCTGAAAAAGCGTCATTACAAAATATATCAGCCAATGCTGCTAGCGAGGCAGCAAATTCAGGGTCGTTCTCTTCTTCTTCTGGATGAAAACGGGTATTTTCAAGTAAGATAATTTGGCCCTTTTTTGCAACTTTGAGGGCAGTTTCTGCACTGGGTCCAATACAATCGGCAACAAAAACAACTCTAGATTTGAAGTAATTTTCCAATTTTTCTTGAAGCTGTGAAAGACTCAAATTTGGATTTCTCTCGCCTTTTGGACGTCCCATATGTGAAAGTAGAATGGGAGTGCCACCTTTCTTGATAATCTCGTTTACTGTAGGAACTATTTTTTCGATGCGTGTCGCGTCAGAAACTTTTCCGTCGATAATTGGCACATTAAGATCCACGCGCGTTAAAACGCGTTTCCCTTTTAGATCCATTTGGCTAAGTGTTTTCCAAGACATCACGTTCACTCACATCAAAATATATACCTTTTCGGCAGAGATTAATTCTTCGTCAACCCATATCTTGTTCTTATGCTTTGTAAAGCGTAGGAAGGGGAAAAATTTAAAAGGAGTAACCGATGGTTAAGATCAAAGATGCAGAAAATACAATCATAATGGAATTGAAGAATGGGACCGTTACAATTGAGCTCTTGCCAGATATAGCGCCAGGGCATTGTGAACGAATGAAAGAACTGGCTCGATCAGGTAAATACGATAATGTTTCGTTCCATCGAGTTATTGATGGATTTATGGCGCAAACAGGTGATGTTGAATTTGGAAATATGGAAAGTGAATATCAGCCACATAAAGCAGGTACAGGAGGATCAGATTTGCCTAATTTGACGGCAGAATTTTCAGGAATTCCTCATGACCGAGGAACCATAGGAGCGGCCCGTAGTCAGAGCCCAGACAGTGCTAACAGCCAGTTTTTTATCAATTTTAACGATAACCATTTTTTAAATCGTCAGTATACAGTTTATGGGCGTGTAATAGAGGGAATGGATATTGTCGATGAAATTGTTAGAGGTGAGCCACCTGCAAATCCGGATAGGATGCTTAGCTTTAAGGTTGCTGCTGATGTATAAAACTCTATGTTTACTTATTTTATTTGGGTCTCCGGTTTTTGGATCAGAGTTGACAATTACTGTCGACGGTAATGCTAAGGGAGAAATAAAAATTGACCTTTTCGAAGATATTGCACCATTACATGTTACCCAAATTTTAAAACTCGCGGAACAGGGGCAGTACAATGATGTTGTTTTTCATCGTGTAATGGATGGTTTTATGGCTCAAACCGGTGATGTGGAATATGGAAAAGCTGGAAACGATATATCTTTGGCTGGTCGTGGTGGATCCAAACTTCCAAATATACCAGCTGAATTTTCTGATATAGATTTTGATAGGGGTATCGTTGGTATGGCGAGAACTCGAAATCCAGATAGTGCCAATAGTCAATTTTTTATAATGTTTGAAGCCGGTTACTTTCTAAATGGACAGTACACTGTAGTTGGAAAGGTTACTTCCGGAATGGAAGTCGTCGACAAAATTAAAAGAGGTGAAGGTTCAAACGGTGCAGTTTTAGGTAAACCTGATAAGATGGTTTCTATAGTGACTTCTCGATAGGTGATTTTTCAAAACCACCAGTCTCCATAATAAAATTTATGAATTAGTCATTGTAATTGAATTTAAATAAGTGTCACCAGGACGTGACGCTTTTTTCCGGCCGAAAGCTTTACAGGTATTGATAGCATTTCGGAGGTTATGAGTAAATTTGTACTGGTCACTAATTCATCATCAAGTTTGGCTCCATTTTCTAAAATTAAACGTTTTGCTTCTTTTCCAGACTTGGCTAAACCTGCCTTAACGAGAGCTTGAACAATTGGTAAGCCGTCGGATACATCATTTTTTTTGAGAGTAATAGTTGGTAGATCTTCTCCAATTCCACCCTTTTCGAAAACTTCTGCAGATGTTTTAGCTGCTGCATTTGCTGCGTCCCTTCCGTGTAAAAGTGCTGTAACCTCGTTGGCTAATATAATTTTGGCATCATTGATTTCAGAACCTTCAAGTTTACCAAGAAGATTACACTCAACTAAAGGTAGCTCTGTGTATAATTTCAAAAAACGGGGTACGTCGGCGTCAGTTGTATTTCGCCAAAACTGCCAAAATTCATATGGGGAAAGCATACTTGAATTTAACCAAATAGCTCCATCCTGAGATTTTCCCATTTTTTTGCCGTCAGAAGTTGTCAGTAATGGAGAGGTAAGCCCAAAGACACGTTCGTCAGAAATGCGACGCGTTAATTCCATACCGTTTATAATATTACCAAGTTGATCTGAGCCACCCATTTGCAGTTTGCACTTATATCTCTTGTTAAGTTCATAAAAATCATAGGCTTGAAGTATCATGTAATTAAATTCTAAAAATGATAGGCTTTGCTCTCTGTCTAGGCGCGATTTCACACTTTCGAAACTTAACATTCTATTCACGCTGAAATGGCGTCCAACATCTCGTAGAAATTCCAAGTAATTCAAATTAGATAGCCACTCATCATTATTGATCATTAAGGCGTCATCTGATTTATCACCATAATTTAAATACTCTGAAAAAACTTTCTTTATGCCAGAAATATTATCCTCAATTTGTGTTTCTCCAAGTAAAGGCCTTTCTTCTGCCCTAAAGGACGGATCGCCAACTTTTGTCGTGCCTCCACCCATAAGAGTTATTGGTTGACCGCCTGTCTTCTGTAACCATCGCAGCATCATTATTTGAATTAAACTGCCAACATGTAAGGATTTAGCAGTTGCATCGAAACCTATATAAGCTGCAATATTCCCCTTAAGTATTGTACTATCAAGACCTTCATAGTCAGTACATTCAGATACAAATCCGCGCTCAATCATTATCTTCAAAAAGTCACTTTTTGGTATGTAAGACATTCTGAGCCTCTTTAAGTTAGTGCGTAAACGTTCTAACATGGGCTATAGCTAAGAAAATTAGGTTATAGCAAGGTAAAGTTTTCAAAATTTTTTTGTATTTTTTACCGGTTTTTTCAGTAACGCCATGCAAACCTCGGGTTATCTGCAAATTTGCATCTGTGAAAGAGCAATTTCCCTGTTACTATTTATTTATAGGCATTTTTTAGCTTTCCGTTAGCGCTAACATATGCTACGAAAATGTGACATTTAAAAGAAGGTAAACATGGTCTCTCGAATTATCCCAGTAGAGTCATTTGATTTGATTATTTTTGGAGCAACAGGTGATCTGGCAAAGAGAAAGATTTTTCCAGGATTATTTAGACGTTTTCTTGCTGGCCAAATGCCAAATGATTCCAAAATAATTGGCGCCGCTCGGTCAAATTTATCGCAAAATACTTTCAGTGTTCTCGTCGAAAATTCTATCAAAAGTTTTGCCGAGATAAAATTCGAAAAAAATGATCTTCGGGATTTTTTAAATTGCCTAAATTATCTCCAGATTGATGCTGCTGGGGCAGGTGGATGGAATGAGCTAAAAAAAGCTCTTAGACCTGAAAAAATACGAGCGTTTTATTTTTCTGTTTCACCTTTATTATTTGGAAGTTTAGCGGAGCGTTTACATGAAAACGAGATTATCACTGCAAATAGTCGAATTGTTGTAGAAAAACCATTTGGGCGCAATTTAGAAACGTCCAAACAACTGAACACAATTTTAGCAGAGCATTTTACTGAGGACCAAATATATCGCATCGATCATTACTTGGGCAAAGAAACAGTACAAAACCTTATGGCTATCAGATTTGGGAATATGTTGTTTGAGCCCCTATGGAATGCCCAGTATGTTGATCACATTCAAATCACAGTTTCTGAAACTGTTGGAGTTGGGGATCGAGGCGAATATTATGACCGGTCTGGTGCAATGAGAGATATGGTTCAAAATCACTTAATGCAGCTATTGTGTTTAATTGCGATGGAGCCCCCGGCACGCTTTGAACCTGACTCAGTGCGAGATGAGAAATTGAAGGTGATAAGAGCACTTGATCCTGTAGCTCCACATCATATCGTTCGGGGTCAGTATGGACCAGGTAGTGACCATTCAGATTATCGAACTGGTGTAAATAAATCAAATTCCATGACTGAAAGTTTCGTAGCCCTTAAAGTTAGCATCAGTAATTATCGTTGGGCTGGCGTACCTTTCTATATTCGCACTGGTAAAAGACTTGAAGCGCGAAAATCTGAAATAGCTGTAGTATTTAAGGAAAAGCCCCATAGTATTTTCGGTCCAGAAGCGGGAAACCACCAAAATGCTCTAATCATTAGGCTTCAGCCTGATGAGGGCATTACGATGGATGTAACTATAAAAGAACCTGGCCCAGGTGGAATGCGTTTGATTGACGTTCCTTTGGATATGACATTTTCTGAAACACTAGGAATTGAAGAAAACGCCGTGCCTGATGCGTATGAGCGATTAATAATGGATGTTATACGAGGAAATCAAACTCTATTTATGCGGGGCGACGAGGTTGAGGCGGCATGGGCGTGGACGGATCCCATAATTAATGGCTGGATTCACAGGGGTGACGTTCCAAAGCCTTATGATAGTGGAAGTGCTGGTCCACAGGATAGCTTGACGCTTCTAGAGCGTGAAGGCCGAAAGTGGCGCGAAATACTTTGATTGATTTTTTGGAGTATAATCATAGAGAAGATTTGGTCTCAAAAGTTGCAAAAATTTTGGCTGCTGATTTAATCTCATCAGTTAAAGGCGGAGGTAATGCTATTTTTTCTGTTCCAGGTGGAAGCACCCCAGGGCCAATTTTTGATAAGCTTTGTGAATTTGATCTGGATTGGAAAAGAGTAAGTATAATTCTGAATGATGAGCGCTGGGTTCCTGAAACTAGTGAACGTTCAAACACTAAGTTATTGCGAGAAAGGCTTTTAATTAAAAAAGCTTCTCTGGCAACATATATCTCGATGTACTCTGACGTTTTAACACCGGAGGTCGGAATTCCGAAATTGCAAGAGCGGATAGAGCAGAATTTGCCTATTTCGGTTCTACTTTTTGGCATGGGCGCAGATATGCACACGGCCTCGCTTTTCCCAGGAGGAGATAATCTTGAGAAGGCACTTTCAAGTAATGCACCGACTTTACTACCAATGCGAGCAGAAGGTGCTTTAGAAGCTAGGATAACACTTACAGCCCAAGTCTTGAACCGTTCTAGGATAAAGCATTTGGTGATTTTTGGTAAAGAAAAACGTACAGCCTTGGAAAAAGCTATAGATTTACCCAATAGGCTTGCGCCCATTTCGGCTATTTTGCCGGGAGCAAGTGTACACTGGGCCGCATAATTAATGAGGTTTTAATGTTTGATCAGCTATTACGGCACTTCGATACAGTTAGAGATAGAAAAATTACTTCCTTGTTTGACCAAGACAAAAAGCGAGCAATAACTTTCTCTATTTTTCAAGAAGATTTGTTTTTTGATTTTTCCAAAACAAACATTGATAAGGCGACACTGAAATTACTTATGGATTTGGCTAGATCTAGACGAATTTTTGAAGCGCGGGATGCAATGTTTAGTGGAGAGCCAATTAATACTAGCGAGGGAAGGGCTGTATTACACACAGCACTGAGGAATTTAGAAGGTAGTCCAATCTATGTCGATGAAATTGATGTAATGCCTTCTGTTATTCAAACGTTAGAAAAAATGAAAGATTTTTCTGAGCGTTTAAGGTCTGGTCATTTTTTAGGTCAAGGCGGGGCTATAACTGATGTAGTAAATATAGGTATAGGGGGTTCTGACTTGGGCCCGGCCATGGTTATAAAGGCTTTAGCACCATATCAAGACGGCCCGAACTGTCATTTTATTTCTAATGTGGATGGATCGCATATTCATGACGTTCTATCTGGGTTAAATCCTGAAACGACGCTGATTATTATTGCTTCCAAAACATTTACCACTTTGGAAACAATGAAAAACGCTCAAACAGCCTATGCCTGGATGTCTGAAGTTGTGAATGATCCTTCCTTGCAATTTGCTGCTGTGTCTACTGCGTTTCATAAAACTGATGAATTTGGTATTTCTCGTGATCGTGTTTTTGGATTTGAAGATTGGGTAGGGGGCCGATACTCACTTTGGGGTCCAATAGGTCTTTCTATAATTATTACTTTAGGAGCAAAAGTCTTTGAGTCATTTTTAAATGGTGCTCATGAAATGGACAATCATTTTAAAAATGCCGAAATGGTTGAAAACTTACCAATAATTTTAGCTTTAGTTGGTGTTTGGCATAATCAAATTTGTAATTATTCAACTAGAGCCGTGCTGCCCTATGATCAAAGGCTTAGTAAACTTCCAGCCTATTTGCAGCAATTGGAAATGGAAAGTAATGGTAAGGGTGTCAACACTGATGGACGTCCCTTAAATTTTCATTCTGGACCAGTTGTCTGGGGTGAGACTGGTACTAACGGCCAGCATGCCTTCTTTCAATTATTACACCAAGGCACGCGAATAATTCCCTGTGAATTTTTAGTAGCGGCTCAATCCCATGAGGCGTATTTAGATCATCATCACAAATCATTATTATCGAATTGCCTTGCTCAGTCGGAAGCTTTGATGCTGGGACGAAATTTTGAAGAAGTATGTTCTAAGGCGGATAAGGATCATATAAAAAGGGAAGAATTCGAAAATCAAGCAAGGCATAGAGTTTTTCCTGGAAACAGACCTTCCACAACCCTTTTATATCCAAAATTAACGCCTAAAATTTTGGGCAAGATAATTGCACTTTATGAGCATAGAGTTTTCGTAGAGGGTAAAATTTTAGGGATAAATAGCTTTGATCAATGGGGTGTTGAATTGGGTAAAGAATTAGCTAACGAGCTAGAAACAATTTTACTAGGAAATTCTGAAAACAAAGATTTAAACACTTCAACCCAAAACTTAATCAAGATCTCTAAAACTATGCGGTAATGAACCTATCTGTGATAGATTTTTGTGTGTTTTGTTTTAATTGAATTTATTCTTTCTTGTGTTGGTGGGTGGCTCATCAACCAAGCTGGTACTGAACCTTGCTGGTTAGATATTTTATCCAACTTTTTAAACATAGAAACTTGCGGTTCTATCCCTAAACCAGATTTTATCATTAAAGCTGAAGCATATTCATCTGCCTCATACTCATCCTGTCTAGAAAGCTTGGCCATGAGTAGATTTCCAATAATACTAGCAATCATACCTCCTAACCCAGGAACTAAACGGGAAAGTAAAGCCCCGAGAGCTGCCCGAACAGCATTTTGTCCCGAAAAATCAATCATTCTTCTTCTAATATGACCTAAAGCCACGTGTCCCAATTCATGAGCTACTACAGAAGAAATTTCTTCAACTGTGATATCGCCATTTTGATACTTCTTGTAAAAGCCTCTTGTAATAAAAATTCTACCATCAGGTGCTGCTAGGCCATTAATCGGTTCTGTTTCGAAAATATTTATTCGAATTTTCTCAACTTCAAGTACATTCGCAAACTTGAGCATTATTTTTTCTAGATTTGGATCCAACAGTGGGTTTGATTGCTGAGATAGCTGCCTTTTCATTGACCAAGCAGAAAATTGAAACATGACTATCCCATAGAGGCCAGCTAAAACTATAGGGATTAATACAGTTGTCATATGAAAAATAACCTAAAAATTTTCAACGAGCTAACTCTTTCACTCCCTTCTCCAAACCTTCGAGAGTCATGGGGACCATTTTGTCTTCAAAAATATCTTTTATCATCTCTATTGACTGCGTATAGCCCCAAAGATTTTGTTTTACAGGGTTTATCCAAAGGTTGCTTGGCCATTGAGATCGAACTCTGTCCAACCAAACTTGACCGGATTCAGTATTGTAGTGTTCATTAGCGCCACCTGGAAAAGCTATCTCATATGGAGACATTGATGCGTCCCCAACGCATATGCATTTATAGTCATTTCCGTAAGTTCTAATTATTTCGTCTGTCGGTATTTGTGCTGTCCACCTTCTTTGATTATCCTTCCATACACCCTCATAAATACAGTTATGAAAGTAAAAATATTCTAAATGTTTAAATTCACTTCGTGCGGCTGAAAACAGCTCTTCGACAAGTTTTATATAGGGATCCATTGAGCCCCCTACGTCTAAAAATAGTAAAACTTTTACAGCATTTCGCCGTTCTGGACGCGTTTTTACATCCAAATAGCCATTTTCCGCTGTCGACTGAATCGTTTTATCAATATCTAGTTCTTCTTCTGCACCGTCCCTTGCCCATTTACGCAGTCGCTTTAATGCAACTTTAATATTTCGTGTCCCTATTTCGATAGTGTCATCGAGATTTTTGAAGTTTCGCTTGTCCCAAACTTTAACGGCCCTTTTATGGCGACTTTCATTTTGACCTATTCTTATTCCCTCTGGATTATAACCGTAGGCACCGAAAGGGCTTGTCCCCGCAGTTCCTATCCATTTATTACCACCTTGATGTCTTGCTTTTTGTTCTTCTAGTCGTTTTTTTAGTGTCTCCATTAGCTTTTCAAAGCCGCCCAAGGATTTAATTTCGGCCATTTCTTCTTTATTCAAGTGCTTTTCAGCTAGTTTCTTTAACCAATCGCTAGGTAGCTCTGCTTTATCAATTATTTCTTCTAAAGAGAGCTCATCCAAGCCATTGAAAGTATGAGAAAAAGCTCTGTCAAATCGATCTAGGTGCCTCTCATCTTTCACCATGATGGTACGGCCTAAAATATAAAAATTTTCAATTTCATAGGTACCAATATTTTTACTTATAGCTTCCAGAAAGGTTAAGTATTCTCTAAGACTTACGGGAATTCCAGATTTACGCAAATTATCGAAAAAATTAATAAACATTTTTACAGAAAGTTACGGTGTATTATTAGAGTGAAGATGAGCGCGGCTAAACCAAATGCTATGGAATAACCAGTTGCATAAAAGGCAACGTCTAAAATTGCCCCTTTTCTTTTTTTTGCAGTTCTTGCTCCTATAAGAGCACCAATCAATGCAGCGATAAGATACATTTTGTCTCCTAAAAATTTATAGTTAAAGCTAACGTTCATTTCTTGCTAGAAAGGCGAGCCTTTCAAAGAGTTGAACGTCCTGTTCATTTTTCAACAGTGCGCCATGTAATTTGGGTAGTGCCGATGAACTTTCACGGCGCAAATCTTCTGGTTTTAAATCGTCGGCAAGCAAAAGTTTCAGCCAGTCGAGCACCTCAGAGGTTGATGGTTTTTTCTTTAAGCCAGACTGCTCTCTGATTTCAAAAAATTGGGTTAAAGCTGTCGAGAGAAGGTTGTCTTTTATGTTAGGGTAATGAACTTTTACAATCTTACGTAAAGTTTCTTGATCAGGAAATTTAATATAATGAAAAAAACATCTTCGCAAAAATGCATCTGGCAGCTCTTTCTCGTTATTTGAAGTAATTATAACAACGGGCCGTCTCTGAGCTGAAATGGTTTCTCCGGTTTCATAAACATAAAAAGCCATTTTATCCAATTCTTGAAGAAGATCATTTGGAAACTCGATATCCGCTTTATCTATCTCATCGATAAGCAATACGACTTTTTTATCACTTTCAAAAGCCTCCCAAAGTTTCCCTTTTCGAATATAATTTGCGACATTATTTACTCGCTTATCTCCCAACTGACTATCTCGTAGCCGAGATACTGCATCATATTCATAAAGGCCTTGTTGGGCTTTAGTTGTAGACTTTATATTCCATTCCAGCATTTCCAATTTTAGGCCAAGAGATACTTGTTTTGCGAGTTCTGTTTTGCCCGTACCAGGTTCTCCCTTAATTAAAAGTGGTCGTTCCAACGTAACGGCGGCATTCACTGCGATCATTAAATCTTCAGTAGCTATATAATCGTCTGTGCCGTTAAATTTCATATTGTGCTCCATTTTGAAAGATGTTTACAAATAACCAAATAATCTAAAAGCTTCAATCTTTTGATTTGGCTAGTGACAAATTACCCCGGGTAGTTTAACCCGACCTAACAGGGATATACAGATGAAGGCAAAAATAGCTCTGAATATCCAATCTTGAAACGCTTGAGGGGAGGGTGATTATGAAGCCTGAAGTTTTTCTTTCAGATGATTATAGACCGGCTGAAGATGAGCCGTTTATGAACGACCGCCAACTAGAATATTTTAAACGTAAGCTATTGGTTTGGAAGGCAGATTTGATGTCCGACAGTAAGGATACTATCGAGGGCCTTCAAGATGGCACGAGAAATATTCCTGATATAGCAGATAGAGCGAGTGAGGAAACTGACCGAGCATTAGAATTGCGAACAAGAGACCGTCAAAGAAAACTTGTTGCCAAAATTGATTCCGCTTTACGGCGTATTGATGAAGGCGAGTACGGGTACTGCGAAAAAACAGGAGACCCTATTTCGTTAAGAAGGTTGGATGCTAGACCTATTGCTACAATGACTTTGGAGGCTCAAGAAAAACACGAGCGTAAAGAAAAAGTACACAGAGACGAATAGCTCTTTGTTAGTTTGGATCTTTTTGCCTTAATCTCATAGATAGGGTAATTTTTGAGCAAAATCAGTTGTTAAAAATTGCAGTAATCGGAGCAGGAGTTTCTGGACTAAGTGTTGCCAGTCTCTTAGCTAAGGCTGGTCATAAAGTATCTGTTTTTGAGAAAAATCAAAGAATTAGGGAAGTAGGAGCAGGAATACAAATTTCGCCTAACGGGTTTTGTGTATTGAAAGAGATAGGTCTATCTAAGAAAGTTATCCAAACCTCTATATGTAATAAATCTATTTTAATATGTGATTATCAGAACGGACAAAAATTATTGCAATTTGATCAAAGCTCTGTGTTAGGGAAGGAGAATTTTCGACTTTTGCATAGGGCAGACCTGATTAATCTGCTATACCGTTCCGCTGTAAGTAATAAAGTAAGTTTCAATTTAGGCTACACTGCGGATGCAAAATCACTTAGGGATCAATATTCTTTTGTAATTGGTGCGGATGGGGTCCATTCAACAACTAGATCTTTATTGAACCCACAACAAAGCAAGAATAGGAGATCTGACTACTTTGCTTGGCGTTCCGTTGTTCCCAATAAATTTAACCATCATAGCGGTGTTAGATTAACTATTGCGCCGAACAAGCATATTGTCTCCTATCCTGTAAGGGGAAGTGATCAATTAAATCTAGTTTTAATCCAAGAATCTGAAAATGATGAAATTTTTGAGTGGAGTCGGAAAGAGAAACCAGAAAATATAAAAAATCTTTTTTCGGAATTTGGGGGTGACCTCGGGGATGCTTTGAAATCTGTCGAGACGGTTCATAAATGGGGTTTGAGCTCTCAGGACATTCCAAGTAATTGGGCGATTGACAACATATTTTTAATAGGAGACGCGTTGCATCCGATGCTTCCATTTTTGGCGCAAGGAGCAAATTCTGCCTTAGAAGATGCTTTTATTTTGGCGAAGTTGATAACTTTTCATGAACCCAGTAAGGCTGCCGAGAAATATATTGAAATAAGAAAACCTCGTTTGTTGCGCTTAATGAAAGCGATCAAAAATAATGCTTGGAAGTTTCACTTAGAGCATAGTCTTTTTCGGATTGGCGCACATAGTGGTTTAAGTCTTTTGGATAAAACTTTTCCACAGTCAGCAAATTTACCTTTTCGTTGGCTTTATAATTACGATGTTACGAATTTAAACATTTAATTTGACCCAAATCGGAACATGATCGGATGGCTTTTCGCGCCCTCTTATACCACTATCAATTTTACAATCAGTCAATAGATCTGCGCAGCCAGGTGACAAAAGGAAATGATCGATCCTAATCCCATCATTTTGATCCCAAGCCCCAGCTTGATAATCCCAGAAACTATAATGACCTGGGCCATTATTGCATGCCCTAAATGCATCCGAAAAACCTAAATTTAAGATTTTTCTAAATTTAGTCCTGCTTTCTAGTTTGAACAGAGCGTCATCTGTCCATGCTTCTGGCACGGCGGCGTCCTCTGCTTGAGGAATAATATTAAAATCGCCTGCCATCAATGAAGTTTGCTCAGAACGAAGCAATTCTTGTGCTCTCAGATGAAGTCTATCCATCCAGGCTAATTTATAATCATACTTTGGTCCTGGAAGAGGGTTGCCATTTGGAAGGTATAAGCAGCAGATTTTTATCTCATGAGGTATGCATATAGTAGCTTCAATCCATCTCGCTTGTTCATCATTTTCGTCCCCTGGTAGTCCACGCTCAACTTCTCGCAAAGGATATTTTGATAAAATTGCAACGCCATTGAAAGACTTTTGTCCATGGGTCTCAACATTGTATCCTAAATCTTCAAAAGTTTCTCTAGGAAAATTCTCATCGATTGATTTAATTTCTTGAAGTAATGCCACATCTGGATTGGACTCTTTTAACCAACTAATCAAAGCAGGTGTCCTAGCTTTGATGCCGTTTATGTTGAAGCTAGCAATTTTCATAAAACAGATTTCAAATTGAAAAACTAGTGCCACACCCGCAAGAAGAACTTGCATTTGGGTTATCAATAATGAAGCGGGCACCAATCAATTCTTCAGAAAAGTCTATTGTAGCATTGCTCAAAAAGGGCAGTGAGGTACTATCGATAAAAACTTTGTTACCTGCGTTCTCTAAAATGAGGTCATCTTCGTGTTTTGTGTCCAACTCGATATTATATTGAAAACCGGAACATCCACCACCTTCGACGGCTACACGTAGCCCCTTATTGGAGTTTGCTGGAATAATCTCAGCTAATCGTTCAAAAGCACGACTGGTGACTTTCGGCGGAAGCTGCATTTTTATCTCCACTTCAACAAACATAGATAGTAATAAATACCACTTATAATTATATAGAGACGGTAGAAACTGTAAACAAGGAAATATCTATGACGCTTGCTCGATTTGCTGCCGACCCAAGCTTTGAAAAAAATTTTTCAAACTATAGATATTTTAGTGAATCAGAAAGTAATTATCGCTCTTGTTACCAGAGAGATCGTGATCGTATTTTGCACTGTTCAGCTTTTCGAAGACTAAAACATAAAACTCAGGTCTTTGTTGAGGATGAAGGTGATTACTTTCGTACTCGATTGACGCACACTCTTGAAGTCGCTCAGGTTGCTAGGACTATAAGCACAGCGCTAGATCTCAATTACGATTTGTCAGAAACGATTTCTCTGGCACATGATTTGGGCCATACACCCTTTGGCCATACTGGTGAGGAAGCTCTCGACGAATTGATGGTGGCATATGGTGGATTTGATCATAACGCTCAAGCATTAAGAATAGTTACCAAACTAGAGCAACATTATGCAGACTTTGACGGGCTTAATCTTACTTGGGACACTTTAGAGGGAATTGCAAAGCATAATGGCCCGATTCAAGAGCCGATACCATATGCCCTCAGGCAATATAATGCTTTTCAAAGTCTTAATTTGAGTAGTTTTGCCAGTGCCGAGGCCCAAGTTGCTGCCATTTCAGATGATATCGCTTATAATAGTCATGACTTACATGACGGACTAAGAGCGGAACTATTCACCGATGATGACATAAAGCGTTTACCATTGATCGAAAAATGTTATGGTGAAGTTGATAAAACTTACCCAAATTTAGATAAATATCGACGCAGACATGAGGCTCTTAGGCGTTTCTTTGGTATTTTGGTTGAGGATGTGATTTTTGAATCAAAGAATATCATCTTAGAGCTTTCTCCTAATTCAATAGAAGATATTCGAAATTCTAGTAAACCCGTTATCCAATTTTCAAATGAAACGTTTTCAGCATTAAAAGAAATAAAATCTTTTTTGTTCAATAATATGTATCGCGCCCCTAAAGTTATTGAGATGAGAAAAATAGTTACTATTAAGTTACAAAATTTATTCAAAAAATATATTGATAATCCTGACTATTTGCCCTCTGATTGGAAACAAAAATCTGATCTTATATCCAATAAAACTGATTTGGCGCGATTGGTTGCTGATTACATTTCTGGGATGACTGATAGATATGCGTTAAATCAACACAACACCTTGTTTGAGAAAAAGTAGTCCAGAACGTCGGAATAAAGATAATTACGTTTTATTAATGTGGGTTGATCTTGACGTAGCTGCAGACCCTGTTAAACCGCAAAATAGAGGAAAAAAGGTTTATGGATCTCTTTTACACTGTAAGGCAGCACGTGCTGAAAGAACTTGAGTGCATGGTTGCAGCTGGAGAGCTCCCCAGTGGTTTAGATATGGCTAGTGTGGCAGTAGAGCCCCCTCGGGACCCTTTGCACGGTGATATGGCAACGAATGCAGCCATGGTTTTGTCCAAAAGTGCAAAAAGAAATCCACGCGAAATTGCGGAAAAATTGGCAAAGCGACTATCTACTTTAGATATCATTGAAAATTCAGAGGTTGCTGGGCCTGGTTTTTTAAACCTTCGTATTAATATCGAGGCTTGGCAATCAATCTTTAATAAAATTTTAGAGTTGGGAAGCGCCTATGGCCGAACGGGGTTAGGCGAAAATTTGCGGGTTAATGTTGAATTTGTTTCAGCAAACCCCACAGGGCCATTGCATGTCGGACACACTCGGGGAGCGGTTTTTGGAGATGCGCTGTCACAATTATTAAGTTTTGCCGGATATGCAGTCACACGCGAGTACTATATCAATGATGGTGGATCCCAGGTTGATACACTAGCAAGGTCTGTTTACCTTCGCTATCTTGAGGCCCACGGCCAGGATGTTGCTTTTGAAGATGGAACCTATCCAGGAGATTATCTTATTCCAGTCGGGCAAGCTCTTAAAGCAAAAGTTGGTTCGGATTATATTGATAAATCAGAACATTATTGGTTGGACGATGTTCGTAAATTTTCGACGGACGCTATGATGAAACTGATAAAAAATGATCTCGCGGCGTTAGGGATTGAAATGGATATATTTTTTTCAGAAAAATCTTTGTACGGTGGTGGTAAAATTGAAGAAGCGATTGAAAGTCTGAAAAGCAAAAAATTAATATACGAAGGAATTTTGGACTCTCCCAAGGGTAAGAAAGTAGAAGATTGGGAGCCTAGGAGGCAAACTTTATTTAAATCAAGTTCTCATGGTGATGATGTAGATCGTCCGATTAAAAAATCTGATGGAACGTGGACTTATTTTGCTCCGGACATTGCTTACCACTTTGATAAAGTAGAGCGCAATTTTGATCAATTGATTGATATTTTTGGGGCTGATCATGGTGGATATGTCAAGCGCATGAAAGCTGCTGTTTCTGCACTTTCAGATGACAAAGTTAAATTTGACATAAAGTTAACCCAGCTAGTGAAGTTATTTAAACGGGGAGAGCCCTTTAAAATGTCAAAAAGGGCAGGGACATTTGTAACTTTGCGAGACTTAGTAGATCAAGTTGGTTCTGACGTGACCCGTTTTGTTATGCTGACGCGGAAAAATGATGCTCCTTTAGACTTTGACTTTGAAAAGGTTCTTGAGCAAAGCAGAGATAACCCTGTGTATTATGTTCAATACGCCAGTGCTAGAATCCATAGTGTGCTACGAAAAGCAAAAGAAGCGGGAATATACTTTGATGAAAAACAGGTGAAATACGAAACATTTTGTGAAATTACTCACGAGGCAGAAATTAAAATTGCTAAAAAGTTAGCTGAGTGGCCGCGACTTGTTGAAATCTCTGCAAAAACTCATGAGCCGCACCGAATAGCTTTCTACCTGTATGAGCTCGCGAGTGATTTCCATAGTTTATGGAACAAAGGCAGTGAAAACGTAGAGCTACGATTTATCCAAGAAAATAACCATAAGTTAACTTGTACAAAAATGGCCATGATTTCGGCTGTTTTAGTTGTTATTTCCTCAGGTCTTGGTATTCTGGGTGTAGAGCCAGCAACTCAAATGAATTAAAAAAGCAAACGCTGGCCGAGGCAAAATACTAGAGATTTCTCTGGAGGCAGTATGTTAGAAGGTAGTGACGCAGCTCTTGCTGGCGAAGTTAAACAGGTTAATTTCAAAATAAATATGATTTTTTATTGGACAGGAGCGGCCTTGTCGTTATTCCTTCTAGCCGGTGCTATAGGTTGGAGTTACCAATTAATTGTCAGAGACGTAAATCAGATACCAATTGTTAGGGCGCAGTTGGGTCCGCTTAGAGTGGCTCCTGATAATCCAGGTGGTCTTACTGCTGCTAATCAAGGTTTATCAGTGACCCAACTTGCGGTAAATGAGAAGCCTTTATTGTCGAATGAAATATATCTAGCACCGGCAGCAGAGATTTTGAATGAAGAGAATTTAGCATTAAAAGTTAAAGAAGAATATGAATCAAATAAAGTTGACGGAGCATTTGAAATTAAAGAAGTAAATGCTGAAAATAGTATGAATTTAGAGGCTTTGCCTGATCAAAAGGAAGTAGACAGCAGATCAAACGATGTAGGAGTTCTGTCTAAAGCAGCATTTTCCCAAAAGAAAATAGAAATAGAAAATGCAGTGTCTCTAGCGTTATCAATTACTAATGAACCTGATAAATCACTCAGTTGGTTACGACCCAAAATTCGTCCCGTTGGTTTTTATCGAAATGGTAATATAACTGAAGACCAGATAGTTAGTAATGAGCCAATGCCTAAATTGCCTATTGGCAGTGCGGTTGTACAGCTTGGTGCATTCGATAGTAAAAGCTTGGCTGAGAGTGAGTGGCAACGTTTTGAAAAAATTCTTGGGTCTATTTTAATTCCAAAGAAAATGGTTGTTCAAAAAGCAGAAAGTGGTGGTAAAATATTTTACCGTCTACGAGCCTCAGGTTTTAGTGACATTTCAGACGCTCGACAATTTTGTACTGCTATAAGTGATAAAGTGGCTTGTATTCCTGTCGTGACGCGCTGAATGGTATCGGAACTTGTCAAAAATTCTGTTATCTTTGGCTGTGAAGGCCCAAATTTAACCGAAGTTGAGTTTAACTTTTTCAAAGCGACTTCACCCTTTGGTTTTATTCTGTTTTCTAGAAATATTGTTGATGCAAAACAAGTAAATGAATTGTGCCTATCACTGCGAGAGTCTGTCGGTTGGTACGCCCCTATATTAATTGACCAGGAGGGTGGTAGGGTTCAGCGCATTAAGTTTCCATTAGCATTAAATAGGATACCACCTCTGGATGAGGCAGAAAAAGCTGGGAAAAGCGCTAAAAGTATTTTCAAACTCCGGTTTTCATCAATAGCAAATGAGTTGCGTTCGCTTGGTATTGATTTTAATTGCGCCCCTGTACTTGATATTGCTCGACCAATTACTCATGAGTTTTTGCGAAATAGATGTTACGGGGTAAATAAATCCGATGTCATTTCGCTTGGGAGAGTTGCATACGATGCTTTGAAGTCTAATGGCGTTTTCCCAATAATTAAACATATGCCAGGTCATGGCTTTGCAACAAATGATAGTCACTTTGAATTGCCTGTAGTGAAAGCAAGTAGGGAAGAACTTTTTGAAAATGATTTTGCAGTTTTTAAGGCTTTTGGTGATGCTGAAATAGCCATGTCCGCTCATGTTCTCTTTGAGGCTATCGATCCACACACAGCAGCGAGCACCTCGAAAAAAATTATGGATATTATTCGTAATGATATAAAATTTTCTGGTCTTTTAATAAGTGATGATATTTCCATGTCAGCTTTGCCAGGTGACATAAAAAGACGTACTGCTAATTTAATTGAAGCTGGAAATGATGTAATAGTTCACTGCAATGGAAACCTAATGGAGATGAGTGAAATTGTTAATTCTGGAGTGGTTCCAAACACTTTGACATTATCCCGGATGGCCTCTGTCATTGAAGAAAGAAAAAAGATAGAGCATAATAAATTCCAGAATTTAGAGTCGTCGCGGAGTTCGTGAACTAAATGGTAATTGAGAGCAAAAATTCAACTGAAAGTTTTGACTCTACTACTTTTTCGTCTGATCCGATGTCTTCAGATGAGCTAATTGTGGATCTCGATGGATTTGAGGGGCCGTTAGACCTTCTTCTCACTCTATCACGTACTCAAAAATTAGATTTAATGAAGATTTCCATTCTCCAACTAGCGGAACAATATCTGGAATTTGTTGAAAAAGCGCGTTCGCTACAAATAGAGGTTGCAGCAGATTATTTAGTAATGGCTGCCTGGTTGGCATATCTGAAGTCACGTTTGCTGCTTCCGCCTGATCCAGACACGAATGAGCCGACGGGAGAAGAATTGGCAGCACATCTAGCCTTTCAGCTCGAAAGATTACAGGCAATGAGAGACGTAGCTGCTAAGTTAATGGCGAGGGATCAACTTGGCAGAGATTTTTTTGCAAGGGGTATTGAAGAAAAAGTTGAAAAAATCAGACGTATTAAATATCAAGCATCTCTTTTGGACCTAATCCAAGCTTATGCTCGAATAAAAACAAAGGATGAATTTCGACCATTTGTTATGGATCGAGATGATGTTTATACACTTGAACAGGCTTTAGAGCGGATGCGCGGATTGATTGGCTATAGTATTGGTTGGATAGATATTTCCACCTTTTTACCGGACGGGTGGACTTCTTCAGCAAGCCGTATTCGTGCTGCGACGGCCTCAACTTTTGCTGCAACATTAGAATTAGCTAAGAGTGGTGATCTCGAGTTACGGCAGAGTGATAATTTTGGACCTATACAATTTAGATCAAAAGGGACAGATAAATGATCGAAGAAGAAAAACTTACAGAGTCTTTATTTGAAGCTCCTAAAATTGATCAACAAGAACGAATGGTAGAGGCTATTCTTTTTGCTAGTTCAGATCCGGTGACAGTTAAAGAGATAATTGGTCGCTTGCCTCATGGCTGTGAACCAGAGCAGGCACTCAAAAATTTAAAGGAAAAGTATAAGAGTAGGGGTATTAATTTAGTAAAAGTTGGTGATTGCTGGGCTTTAAGAACCGCCTCAGATCTTAGTTTTCTAATGCAGAAGGAAACAGTTGAGGTTAGAAAGCTTTCTCGGGCGGCGGTGGAAACACTCGCAATAATAGCATACCACCAACCTGTTACACGAGCAGAAATCGAAGAGATACGTGGTGTCAGTGTTTCGCGTGGAACAATTGATCTATTGATGGACTTGGATTGGATTAAGATTGGGAGAAGACGAATGTCTCCAGGAAGGCCCGTCACGTTTACAATTACTCAAAATTTTCTTGATCATTTTGGTCTCGAAAGTGCCCGTGATCTCCCTGGCCTAAAAGAGTTAAAATCTGCAGGACTTCTTGAAAGTCCTCCTCCACCTGGGTCGCCTGCGTCGGAAGAATTTATGGAAGGTGACGATCAACAAAGTGAGCTTTTTAACGAAGAAAAAACTATTTAAAGTGCTTTGATAACTTTAATCCTTGGCCCTGGTAATTAGACTTAATATTTTCACCATATAATTCTTTGGGAATTTCAGCCATTTTTTCATATACTAATCTGCCCACAATTTGACCATGCTCTAAAACAAAGGGTGCTTCATGGCATCGAACCTCTAAAACCCCACGAGAGCCAGAGCCACCTGCATTAGCATGACCAAATCCCGGATCAAAGAACCCAGCATAATGTACTCGAAATTCGCCTACCATTGCCAGATAAGGGGCCATTTCTGCAGCATAAGCGGGTGGGATGTGAACAGACTCTCTACTCACAAGAATATAAAAGGCATCAGGATCCAAGATAATTTTACTATTTGAGCTATGAACTTCTTGCCAAAAATCCTCCCGTTTATAGGTTTTTACGTTATCTAAGTCTATTATTCCTGTATGTGGTTTTGCCTGGTAGCCAACTAAGGAACCTTTTTCTGGCTGCAAGTCTACTGAAAAACCCAGGCCCGCATCTATCTTTGGCGCGCTGTCTATTAACTTTTCTTTTTTATGGAGTTCTAGAAGCTCTTCGTCAGCCAAAATAGCCTGGCCTTGCCTGAAGCGGATTTGGTTTAAACGCATACCCGGTCTAACCAGGACCGAAAATGACCGAGGGCAAATTTCAACAAATAACTGGCCATTATATCCCGCAGGAATTCTATCAAATTCAGTACCCTTATTCGTTATAATCCTTGTTAAAAGATCCAAACGACCGGTTGAACTCTTTGCATTAGCTATAGCACTTAAATCTGCCGGTAATCTTAAGTTCTCTTCTATTGGAACTAAATAGACGCAACCCTTTTCTAAAACAGCCCCTTCCTTCATATCGATTTGATGCATTTTAAATTCATCTAACAAATCTGATACATTTTTGTCTTTTCCAGTTAGAAAGGACGCTCGTACTCGCCAGGCTACATTTCCCAGACGTAGATCAAGGCTGGCGGGTTGGATTTGACCTTTTTCTATTTCGTTATCCGCAAATATAATTTTTTTTAAAATTAGTTTACTGATGGATTGACTTGGTAAGACACCCAAAATTTTTGGCTCCTTAATCTATACAACTGTGAAAATTCACGAGCTATTTGGTCGGGCTAGCAGGACTTGAACCTGCGACCTTCCGTCCCCCAGACGGACGCGCTACCAGGCTGCGCCATAGCCCGACTTCATTTGTTATTTCTTGATTTTCAGTTGAGAACAAGAAGAAACTTCACTCTTTAAGAATTAGGCCCGTTTTTTAATAGCGTCATCGATAGAGTTTAATATTTTTTCGAATAAAATTTTATCGCTATAAGCGAATGTTTTTTTGTATAAAAAATTTGAGATAGACTTATAAGTTGGATCTGGTTTTATTGGTTCTGAAGGTTTTGTCATGGGCTCGTTTGCAAACATAGAGAATTGACCATCTACCTCATCAAATTTATTTGTATATTTCTCTTCTTTAGTTGCAATACTTAGATTTTCTTCAGTTTTGCGTGATACTTTTTCTTTAATCTCAGTTTTATCTGCTTCTAAGGAAACTAGTGGTCGAGAAAGTTCCGAAATATAATCTAAGCCCTTATCTTTAATAATCCTTTGCGTACCTTTTATTGTAATCCCATCTTCGTGAAGAAGTTTTTTAATGCCACCAATAATTAGCATATCTTTTGGTCGATAATATCTACGACCACCAGCCCTTTTCACAGGTTTAATCTGGCTAAACTTACTTTCCCAAAACCTTAAAACGTGGGTTTCTGTTTCTAGCCATTCAGCCACTTCGCTTATTGTTCTAAAGGCGTCTGCTGATTTTATCATTTAATTAACTTAGGAATTACCGTTTGCTACGCGGTCCTTTAGTAAATGTGATGGACGAAAAGTCAGAACTCTCCTTGGTGCAATTGGAGCTTCATCACCAGTCTTGGGATTTCTTCCCACTCTTGCACTTTTATCTCTTAGACTAAAAGTTCCAAATGATGATATCTTGACTTGCTCACCTTTAACCATTGCATCACTTATATGGTTTAGAACGCTTTCAACTAAATCAGCAGACTCATTTCGAGATAGACCTACTTCACGAAATACAGCTTCATTTAAGTCCATTCTCGTAAGTGTATTATCTACCATTATCTTCTCCCGATTAGATTCATTTTAAAGCGCTCAGTTTTTGACTGTCAACAATATTGAGGACTTTTCTAAAATTTTTAGGTAATTTAGGTAATATTTCACCATCTTAGCACGATTGCCCCCCAAGCCAGACCTCCACCAATTGCTTCAGTTACGATTAAATCATTTTTTTCTATTTGTCCGGACTTTGAAGCCACTGATAGGGCTAAAGGAATGGATGCTGCAGAGGTATTTCCATGATCCTGGACTGTTTTAATTACTTTTTCTTCTGGTATACCCATCTTGCGTGCAGTACCTTGAATGATCCTAATATTAGCTTGATGGGGAACAACCCAATCAACCTCATCTGATTCAATACCTGCCTTGACCATTGCATTTTGTGATGTTTTCGCTAGTTTTTCTACTGCATGCTTAAAGACTTCTTTACCTTCCATTCTTAAATATCCGGTTGTTTTTTGTGACACTCCGCCGTCAACGTATAGTATATCTCGGTAACTGCCATCCGAATTTAGATCTACTGACAAAATACCTCGATCTTCCTTAGTCCCATTTGAATTGAGACCTTCTAGTACAACGGCGCCAGCGCCATCGCCAAAAAGTACACAAGTGGATCGATCTTTCCAATCCATCAAATTAGAAAAAGTTTCAGAGCCAATAACTAGTATTTTATTTGCTTGACCGGAGACTATCTGGGCGTTGGCCGTCGATAATGCGTATATAAAGCCTGCACAAACGGCCTGAACATCGTAAGCAAATCCATGCTTCATCCCTAGACCTGCTTGAACCATTGTTGCCGCTGACGGAAACGTCAGGTCTGCGGTAGAAGTTGCCAAAATTATAGCGTCTAAATCGGAAACTTCTATCTTTGCGTCTTCTATCGCTTGTTTTCCAGCTAAGACTGCCATTTTTGAGGTGGTTTCATCTTCATTTGAGAAATGCCTTTGCTTTATACCGCTTCGGGTGATGATCCAATCATCGCTAGTACTAAGAGTTTTTTCAAATTCTGAATTGGGAACTATTCTTTTTGGCAGGTAATGCCCGACACCCGTAATAACTGCTCGTTTAGTCATATTATAGACCGACCTTGTCCTATTTTTTTAATTTTGCTGCATAGTGTTTGCTGATGCAACCCGAGCTGCAATTTTTTTTGAAAAATTATTTTCCGCTAACTGTACAGCGAGTTTTATAGCTGCGGCTACTCCCGTCGCATCAGCAGATCCATGGCTCTTTACAACAGTTCCATTTAGACCCAAGAAAACACCACCGTTTACTCTACGTGGGTCTATTCTTTTTCTTAACCTTCTCAATGAGGTAACGGCTAAAATTGATGCTAGGCGAGATAATGGGGTATAGGCAAAAGCCTCTCTCAATAGGTTTCCTATTAAAGCGGCAGTGCCTTCACCTGTTTTTAGCGCAACATTGCCGGTAAAGCCATCTGTTACAATTACGTCTGCTTTATCACTAGTTATATCTCCGCCCTCAACAAAACCAACAAATTCAAAACTAGATGGGTCGCAATTTTTTTCTATAAGTTCGTGAGCCCTATGCAATTCGGCTCGGCCCTTGTGTTCTTCGGTGCCTACATTAAGAAGCCCTACTTTTGGTTTTTCTATGTTCAGACCGTTTCTCGCATAAGAGATACCCATCAATGCATATTGCAGCAAATCATTTGCTTCTGCCTTAATATCGGCACCAACATCTAGGACAATGTTAAATCCCACTTTTGATCTAGAGGGCCAAAGGACAGCTATTGCCGGTCGGTTAATACCTTCTAATTTTCTAAGCCGTATCATTGATATGGCCATCAAAGCACCAGTATTTCCGCAAGAAACGCAAACATCCGCTTCGCCGCTTTTTACATATTCTAATGCTGACCACATAGAGGAATTCTTTCCACTGCGCACAACTTGGCTAGGCTTATCGCTCATGTTAATTATATCTGTAGAATTCACTATCTTAACACAATTTTTTAATCTGCGCCGCCTAAGTACTAAACGCTTTAATACGTCTTCGGGACCATGCAATATGAAGTAAAGGTTTGGATTTTTTGCAGCGGAGCGTGCAATACCGGCAACAACTGCTGGTGGCCCTAAGTCCCCACCCATTGCGTCAACACTTAACACAATGCGATTATTGGTTGTCTGGTTTCCTTGAATATCTTGCGTCATCTGAAGACAAGGATACAGCTTAAGCTGCGTCCTCGTCTATATCTATTTCTTCTGAAGTAAGTATTACTTCTTTTTCGCCATAGTATCCACATGAAGCGCAAACATGGTGGGGACGCTTTAATTCACCACAGTTTGGACATTCGTTTGGGTTAAAAGCGGTCAGTGAGTCATGCGCACGTCTGTTGTTTCTGCGAGACTTAGATACTTTATTTTGCTGGACAGCCATGCCTCAACCTCGATTGTTTAAGAGCCAAATACTCAGAATTTATACTTTTTATCTGCGGTCTCATACATGATTTAGTAACAGAAACACAATAGAAAATTTAAACTCTTCTTTAAAATTTGTATTCTTTGCGTAAGGGCTTTCTGAATTACACTTTATTTGTTCTTTAAGAGTTTATCTTTAAACTCCGAAAGTTGTGCAAAGGGTTTTAAATTTTCGTCATTTAGTGGTTTTACTCCCGGTTCAGTTACAGTGTAGGAGCCCAACTCTGCACCTTCGAATTTTGGATAAAGTGGTAAGATTATTGTTAGCTCTTCGAAAATTATATCTATTAAGTCTATTTCATCGTTAAATTCTTGCAAGGAGTCATCAAAGATTACTGGAGAAGTTCCATCATCTTCCTCCATTTTCATAGTATTT
>QOQI01000007.1 GCA_003332035.1 Paracoccaceae bacterium | reverse complement strand
CATATTGGCTGGTCCATCACTTAGCAAAACGTGTGCGAGATGAAGATTTAAAATTCGTTGGTGTTCCGACTTCTATGAGAACGAGAGATCAAGCACATGCTGAGCGTATACCGCTTATTTCAATGGATGATGCTGGCAAGCTCGACATAACAATTGATGGAGCAGATGAGTTTGACCAATCAATGAATTTAATTAAAGGAGGTGGGGGAGCACACCTTCAAGAAAAGATTGTAGCTTTTGGATCTGACCTTATGGTTGTTATCGCTGATGAGAGTAAAAAGGTTGAGAAACTTGGAAGGTTTCCACTTCCTGTTGAAGTTCTCAAATTCGGCAGTGCTTCATCACAAATGAAAATAGAAGAACTACTTATTACGAGGGAATACAAAGATTTTGATGTAAAAATGCGCATGAAGGATGAAAAACCTTTCATTACGGATGAGGGGAATTATATTTTTGATTTAAAACTGAATGAAATTGAGGACCCGAGAGGACTTTGCGGCGACCTCAATATTATTCCTGGTGTTGTTGAAAACGGTCTATTTATCGATGTCTGTAGTGCAGTTATAGTTGGACATTCCGACGGAACAGCTGAAATTTCTTGGAAAAAAGACATTGTGTGACAAGTTGCAAAGAAAATCTGATTGCTTGATGATTTAATGGGTAAATTCTATGAACTTTGATTATGATCTTTTTGTAATTGGTGGTGGATCAGGTGGAGTACGAGCAGCGCGCGTGGCAGCATCTGAGGCTGGAGCTAAGGTTGGTTTGGCAGAAGAAGATCGATATGGCGGAACCTGCGTCATACGTGGCTGTGTGCCAAAAAAGCTCATGGTGTATGCAAGTGAATTTAGCAGACAGCTAGAAGATTCAATTGCGTTTGGGTGGAGCGTAGAAAATAGTGGCTTTGATTGGCAAAAATTTAGAAAAAAGCTCCATTTAGAACTCGATCGTTTGGAAGCCGTATATCGAAACTTACTACGAAATGCTGGTGTAGACACCTACGATCAAAGAGCAAAACTACTGGACCAAAATACAGTAGTAATTGGAAAGAAAAAATTTACTGCAAGGACAATCCTTATAGCAACTGGCGGCCGACCTTTCAGACCGGATATTCCGGGGATTGAAAATGCTCTTGTCTCGGACGATATCTTTCATCTGGAAAAACTTCCCAAATCGATTGCGATAATTGGGGGTGGTTACATTGCTTGTGAAATGGCGAGTATCATGAACGGCTTTGGTGTTAGAACAAAACTCATCTATCGGGGTGATCAGATTTTGCGCGGTTTCGATAAAGAAATTAGAGATCATGTTGCTGAAGAAATGGTTAGAAGTGGCGTTTCGATATCTTTAAATGCGGATGTCACAAAAATAAATGTGACCGCATCAGGTTTGGAACTTACTGACCCGAATGATAAAACGGAAACTTTTGATAAAGTTTTAGCTGCAACTGGTCGAAGGCCTAACTCCGATGATTTAGGATTGGATGACGCAGGTATACAAATTGGCCAGACAGGTGAAATATTAGTCGATGATTACTCTAAGAGTTCTCGGGAGTCTGTCTATGCAATTGGGGATGTTACAAACCGGAGTAATCTAACGCCGATAGCTATTAGAGAAGCTATGTCCTTTATTGAAACTGTTTTTAGAGATACCCCTCAAAAACTTGATTATAGATTTATTCCTACAGCTGTTTTTACCACACCAGAAGTTGGAACAGTCGGGTTGACTGAGGAAGAAGCATCTAAATTTTCTCCTCTTGCGATTTATACCACAAAATTCAAATCTATGCGTGAAAGCTTTGCGGGTAGGGAAGATCGAATTTTTATGAAATTGATTGTAGAAGAAAAAAATCAAAAGGTTTTAGGCTGTCACTTTGTCTCACCTTTTGCAGGGGAGTTAGTACAGTTAGTAGCAGTTGCTATCACGATGGGAGCAACAAAACTTGATTTTGATAAAACAATTGCTGTTCATCCCACAATATCAGAAGAATTAGTAACAATGCGAAAACCGACTCGCAGAACTTGAAAAAATTATTTAAATCACCAGTTAATAAGAAATTACTTTAATAGTCATAAATACCGGTAAAGGAATAAAAATGGCAGGAAATTCTGGCGGCCCTTGGGGCGGCAGCGGCGGTAACGGCCGTGATGGCGGAAAAGAAGGCGGAAGTAAGAGGCCCACGAGTGGTAAAAATACTCCTGAGGGTAATAATCCAGTACCGCCTGAAATAGATGACATGCTTCGTAAGGGGCAAGAACAGCTTCGTGTCTTAATGGGAGGTCGAGGCTCCGGTGGCTCAAATGGTTCAGGCCGTGGAAGCGGTGGCGGCGGATTAGGCCGTAGTGGTTATTTTTTGATAGCTGCGGGTTTACTAGTGTTTTGGCTATTCAATAGCTTGTACCAGGTTCAAAACTATGAAAAATCCGTCGAATTGTTCTTCGGTAGATATGTTGAAACTGGGGAGGAAGGTTTAAATTTTGCACCATGGCCGGTTGTGAGAGCTGAAGTAGTACCTGTAGATAGAGAGCAAACTGAAGACATTGGGGTTGGTATACGAGGCGGTGATGCTGGGTTAATGCTTACCGGTGATGAAAATATTGTGGATATCGATTTCCAAGTTGTTTGGAATGTCAATGATCCGGCTCGATTTCTCTTTAACTTGAGGGAGCCTCAAGCAACGATTAGGGCTGTTTCTGAGTCAGCTATGCGAGAAATTATTGCGCAATCAGATCTCGCTCCTATTCTTAACCGAGATCGTGCATCAATTTCCGATAGCTTGGAATTGTTAATCCAAAACACCCTCGATAGTTACGACAGTGGTGTTAATGTAGTACGAGTAAATTTTGACAAGGCCGACCCGCCTGAGCAAGTTATTGACAGCTTCAGAGAAGTTCAAGCAGCAGAGCAACAACGTGATAGACTTGAAAAAGAAGCAGATGCTTATGCGAACCGTATCCTAGCGCAAGCTCGAGGAGAAGCTGCTCAGGTCAGAGAGCAAGCAGAAGCTTACAGAGCCCAAGTTGTCAACGAAGCAACAGGTGAAGCCAGTCGATTTGGTGCGGTTTTAACGGAATACAAGAAAGCCCCAGAGGTGACTAGAAAACGTCTTTATTTAGAAACAATGGAGCAAGTTTTAAGCGATGTTGAAAAAGTCATCATTGATGAATCTGCCGGTGGAAGCGGCGTTGTTCCATATCTTCCCTTGAACCAACTACGGCAGGAGACGAAATAATGAATAGAATGGTAATATTACTAGCCGCAGTTTTTCTGATTTTTATAGGTGCGATGTCTTCAATATACGTTGTTGATGAACGTGAAAAGGTTCTAGTGTTACAGTTTGGTAGAGTTGTGGCAACAAAGGAGGACCCTGGCTTATCATTTAAGATACCTGTCATTCAAAATGTAGTTAGATACGATGATCGTATTTTGAGCCGTGACATCGACCCTTTGGAAGTTACTCCATTAGACGATCGCCGGCTAGTTGTTGATGCTTTTGCTCGCTACAGGATAACTGACGTAAATAAGTTTCGAGAAGTGACAGGTGCATCTGGTGATACAGCGATTTCAATAGCTGGTGCGAGACTTGATCGAATACTAAGTTCTCAAACCCGTGAAATATTAGGTTCTGTTTCCTCTAACAATATACTAAGCCAGGATCGGTTTGCTTTGATGTTGAGAATACGAAATGGCGCTATTTTAGAAGCAGAAAAAATGGGTATTGAAGTTGTTGACGTGCGGTTAAAGCGGACAGACTTACCCAGACAAAACTTAGAGGCAACTTTTGCCAGGATGCGTGCGGAAAGAGACAGAGAAGCTGCCGATGAAATCGCTAGAGGTAATGAGGCAGCTCAGCGTGTGAGGGCACAGGCAGATAGAGAGCAGGTTGTTATCGTGTCAGAAGCCAAGCGTGAGTCTGAAATAATTCGAGGTGAAGCAGATGCTGAGCGAAATGCGATTTTTGCATCAGCTTTTGGAGAAGACCCTGAATTCTTTGAGTTTTATAGATCGCTAAATGCCTATGAAAAAGCAATAACAGGCTCAAACTCCACAATGGTAATGTCCCCGAATTCGGAGTTTTTCAACTACTTTAAGTCTGACTTAGGAATTAAATGATTTCGGCAGTCTTGTATGGACTAGGATTGGTGTTGCTAATCGAGGGGCTGGTTTATGTTCTGGCCCCTCATTTCGTAGAAAAGATGTTACTATCATTAAAAGAAATGCCTAATGAACAACGTCGTTTGGTTGGCGTTTGTATGGCCCTCGGTGGTAGTTTGATTCTTCTCTTGATAAAAATAATTTAATTTTATTTATAAAACAGCAAACTTTCGATCTCCAGGACGTTGCAAACTTCGAATGTGGTCCTAAATAAAATCGTGAGGGTGCAACGAATTTTTGAGGATCAAATGCGACAAATTTCTATTTTTGAAACCACACGAACTTTGACACTAGAAGATTTAAAAAAATCACAAAAACTTTTCCTAACTTCGGTTTTTGTGATTATGAGCTTTCTTTTGCAAACGATGGTTGTAGAAGCTCGCAGTGCGCCGGAAAGTTTTGCTGACTTAGTTGAAGATGTAGGCTCATCTGTAGTTAATATTACGACGACAACAAAAGTTGAAACTCCAGTAGTGCCTCGAGGCGTTGTGCCGGAAGGCAGTCCCTTTGAAGAGTTGTTTCGAGATTTTCAGAACCCAAATGGCCCTCGTCAAAGGCCGCGTAATGCAAATGCTCTTGGTTCTGGTTTTGTGATCAGTAGCGATGGATTTATCGTAACAAATCATCATGTAATAAATGGAGCTGATCAAATAACAATAGAATTTAATGATGGATCGTTTCGTGAGGCGGTTGTTATCGGAAGTGATGAGAATATTGATATAGCTTTGTTAAAAGTTGATTCCGAAACAAATCTGGAATTTGTAGAATTCGGTGATAGTGATATTTCCCGGGTTGGTGACTGGGTCATGGCAATGGGTAACCCCCTAGGTCAAGGTTTTTCTGTTTCTGTTGGAATAATTTCAGCACGCAATCGTGAATTGGCTGGAAATTATGACGATTATATCCAAACAGACGCAGCCATTAATAGAGGCAATTCGGGTGGTCCGCTTTTTAACATGGACGGAAAAGTTATTGGCGTAAACACCGCTATTCTATCTCCCAATGGTGGGTCGATAGGCATTGGGTTTTCAATGGCATCGAATGTGGTTGAACCAATTGTTAAGCAATTGAAAGATTTTGGAGAAGTTCGCCGTGGTTGGTTGGGTGTGAGCATAGGTGATCTTAATCAAGATATGGCCGACGCCTTGGGTATGAAAGAGCCTAGCGGTTCTATTGTACTGGAGGTCTATGACGGGCCATCTAAAGAGGCTGGTCTATTGGCTTCAGACGTTATCGTTATGTTTGATAATAAAAAAGTAGGTAATTCGGGTGAATTGGTTCGTATTGTTGGTGACACAACAGTAGGAAGAACTGTAGATGTTATGGTA
Organism: Paracoccaceae bacterium; assembly: GCA_003332035.1. GTDB lineage: Bacteria > Pseudomonadota > Alphaproteobacteria > Rhodobacterales > Rhodobacteraceae > Salinivivens. Next base: position 35,995 of record QOQI01000007.1, on the reverse strand, counting down.
CTCCGGCAAGGTGAGCGCATAAAGGTGAGTGTAAAGCTTGGGCAGCGCCCAACGAATAAGGAACTGAACGCGAAAGTCATGCCACCTGAACCGGCCAAGCCAAATGAAAACGCAATTGATGGAGTTGGTTTGTCTGAGCTGACGGATGGTTTGCGAGAAGAATATAACATCGATCCTGCTATCTCGGGTGTAATAATAGTATCTATTGATGAAAATTCTGCTGCATATGAAAGTGGTTTACGCAAAGGTGAGGTGATTACGGATGTTGGACAGAATAATCAAGTTAGCTCTGTAAAAGAAGTGGAAGATCTCGTTTCGAGTGCGAAAAGTGAGGGGCGTAAGTCGGTTCTTCTTTTAGTTCGGAAAGAAGGACAACCGCGTTTTGTTGTACTAAAGTTTGAATAAAATCGCATCTTGGAAAACTAGGAGGAACTCTCCTAGTTTTCTATTTTATAACGACCTACATATTTATGTTTGGTAAGTCATCGAGCATGTATGAAATGTCTTCAACATACTCAGCTATTATATGTATAACTGAATTTTCGTTCTGAACTCGTCCTTGTATTTTCAAAAGGCGCCCAGAAATTATAGCACGACGAAATTTTTCATATAAAGTTCGCCAGATTACTATATTTATTGTTCCTGTTTCATCTTCCAGTGTAAGAAAAATAACGCCTTTTGCAGTTCCTGGACGTTGTCGAAGTATCACTAATCCTGCGACGCAAACAATTGTGCCGGGTGAAGGGCGGTTTAGAAAAGATGCGGGGCAAGCACTGGGTGGCTTTGGCCAAGTTAAGACAGTATTTTTCATTTTTTTAATATATTTGATTTTTGGTCACCATTGAGAGAACAAAAGTAGAACATATATAATAATATCACAAGTTTTTTTAATAATTTCTAAAAAGGTGTGGCCGAATTAAATTTAGCTGATTAGAAGAGTTTAATGGATTGAGAGGGATGAGCAGAATGGCGAAAATTACCTATATCGAACATAATGGGACACAGCATGTTGTTGAGGTGTCAAATGGTTTGACAGTGATGGAAGGTGCTCGAGATAATAATATTCCAGGAATTGATGCAGACTGTGGTGGTGCATGTGCGTGCTCCACTTGCCATGTTTACGTTCACCCGGACTGGGTATCAAAGATACCGGCAAGTGAAGACATGGAGCAGGATATGCTTGACTTTGCTTATGAACCTGACCCTCAAAGATCCCGCCTAACTTGTCAATTACAGGTTACTGATGATTTAGATGGCTTGATCGTTCAAATGCCTGAAAAACAAATTTAGAAAATACCTAATTTAATTAACCTAACTTTTTCAATAAGTCCCCATTTCGAATTTTCCCTGCTGACACAACAGAGCATAATAATCCTCGTAATCGAAAAGGTATGTTTTCCTTTAAGGTTATCCAGTTTTTTGCATCCACACCATAACGCACTTTCCATTTAACGCAGCCGTCGTTGAAAATCCCTGATACTTTAAGCATAGCAGCTCCAGCTGAAAGAATAGTACCAGCTGGGCAATTCTCTTCAGATGTATCAAAATCAGACATGAAGGTATCACCTGGGTGAATTGCTTCCGGTCCAAATTTTACGGCATTCCAAACTCTAGTAGATAAAATCGAAACTTGAATACCGGGATCCGGCTCCCCGTTTGAGAGTTTCAACCAAGGGCTTTCCCGCCATCGGTCTCCCTTAATTCCTTCATTTGGTGTTAATTCCATGAAATCAGGAAAACTTCTTTGGTTTCTTTCTGGACGAAAGCATAGATTTTCAATAAAGGATTCATCTTTTGGAGCTTTTTGTATATGTGGTATGGCGGCTGATAATTCTTGTTTTGATCTAAAAGTCATAGCCCTCTCCAGCCAATATCTTTCCTGTAAAAACCTTGAGGCCAATCAATATTTTTTATCATTTGATATGCGCTCTTTTGAGCCTCGATTAGAGTATTTGCTCGAGTTGTTACGTTTAAAACACGTCCTCCATTTGCGACTATTTTGCCACCCTGCTTTTCTGTTCCTGCATGGAAGCAAACAAAATTGCTATCAGAAGGAAGATCATCCAACCCATTTATCACTGTACCTTTTTCATATGAACCGGGATATCCACTGCTAGCCATAACAACCGTAATCGAGTGATCGTCTGCCCAATTAATTTTTACATCACCCAACTCACCTTTCGCAGTAGAAAGTAGAGCATCTAAAATCTGTCCTCCTAACCGCATCATCAAGACCTGACATTCTGGATCACCAAATCTTACATTGTACTCAACTAGACGAGGATTAGAATCCTTTATCATCAGGCCCGCGTAAAGAACGCCCGTGAAGGGCATACCTCGATCCATCATTTCGTACATTGTCGGGCGTATAATTCTATCAATAGTTTTATTTACTACTGATTGGTCTAAAATTGGAGCTGGTGAATACGCTCCCATGCCTCCAGTATTTAACCCAGTATCGCCTTCTCCCACCCGTTTATGATCTTGCGCAGTCCCAATTGGTAGGATTGTTTTGCCATCAACCAAAACAAAAAGAGAGGCCTCTTCACCTTCCATAAACTCTTCAATGACAACGCTTGTTCCTGCATCCCCAAAAGAGCCGCCAAAAATTTCACGCACAGCAGTTAATGCCATCTCAATGTCTGTGGCTACGATTACACCCTTTCCTGCAGCCAGCCCATCGGCTTTTACAACTAGAGGGGCTCCTTTGGTCTTTATGTAAGCTAAAGCTGGTTCCAGTGAGGCGAAACTTTTGTATTCAGCAGTAGGCGCTCCAGCAGCATCGCAGATTTCCTTTGTGAATTTTTTACTTGTTTCTAACTGAGACGATGCTTTTGAAGGTCCAAATGTTAGAATTCCTTCATTCTTTAAAACATCACTAACGCCCGCTGCTAATGGTGCTTCAGGACCAATTAAAACAAAATCTATACTGTATTCTTTTACTGCTTTAAGTACCTGTTTGGCATCAAGAATATTGATTTCGATGCAATTACAAATTTGACCAATACCAGCATTTCCTGGTGATACGAATACATTATCACACTTAGGATTTTGTTTAATCGCCCAGGCGAGAGAATGTTCGCGGCCTCCACTCCCTAATATTAAAATATTCATACCTGAATCACCTTACGCTCTTTAATTTTTAATAATGAACAACATTTGTTTGGGCAAGGCTCCGCAAAACTAATTGCCCTTGAGCTTATCAAAGTTTAGGCTTCATCAAGGAGTTTTTAATGTCTGATCTTATCGAAAATCAAATAACTGGAATTAATGAACCAGAGTTTTCTGTAAGTGAGATTTCTAATGCTATTAAAAGACTTATTGAAGATGAGTTTTCTTATGTCCGAATTAGAGGCGAGATTGGCCGCGTAAGCTTCCCCAGATCAGGTCACGTTTATTTGGACTTGAAAGATGAGAAATCCGTAATTTCGGGCGTCATCTGGAAGGGTGTTGCAGATAGATTAGTAACACGGCCTGAGGAAGGTATGGAGGTTATTGCGAGGGGAAGGGTGACTACTTTTGGAGGGCAATCTAAGTATCAAATAATTATTGACGAATTGAGACCCGCTGGTGTTGGCGCTTTGATGGCCATGCTGGAAAAGAGAAAAAAACAGTTTCAAGCTGATGGTGTTTTCAATCGGGAACATAAAAAATCACTTCCTTATCTACCCGAAATTATAGGTGTGGTAACCTCTCCCTCTGGCGCTGTTATCAAAGACATTTTACACCGTCTTGCTGATCGCTTTCCAAGAAAAGTGGTTTTATGGCCAGTTGCTGTACAAGGAGAAAAGTGCGCCAAAGAGGTGGCTCGAGCCATCGATGGCTTTAACTCTTTAACAAAACAAAACCCACTCATTGCACCGGATCTAATTATTGTGGCTCGCGGGGGAGGTTCTATAGAAGATTTATGGGGTTTTAATGAAGAGCTCGTGGTAAAGTCAGCATTTAAATCCGCAATTCCTTTGATATCGGCAATAGGCCATGAAACAGATACAACGCTTCTTGATTATGTCGCTGATGTTAGAGCCCCAACACCGTCAGCTGCAGCAGAAATGGCTGTCCCCGTTAGACATGAATTATTGGCTTTACTAGACACCAATGGAGCACGATTGAGCAGGGGGCTCAGCCAGATATTATCAAATCGTTCTCAAAGATTATTGGATTTTACCCGGTCATTACCCAGAGTATTTGGACTATTAGAAGGTCCTACTCAACGATTAGACTCGATAAGTGTTAGGTTGCCAAATTCTTTAATTTCTGGCGTTAGATTGAAAAAAAGTAAGTTGGTTGAAATAAGTACAGGTATAAAGCCAGCATCCTTATTCATGCGTTTAGAAAACTCGCAAAGTAAGTTCAAATTACAGGCCAGCCAATTAATAAATTTATTTGGTTATTTTATTGATCTGAGGAAACAAACTTTGAATTCTTTTTTTTCGAGAATTGAGGGTTTATCTTTAAAACGTGATATTAAACGTGAGCATAAAAATCTCAAAGATTTATCGGTTAGGCTCAAAAAATCTTACGAAATCAATATAAAAAACTTTGAAATAAGACTGCAGTCGATTGATCGATTGAGAGAGACTCTTGGATACCGTCAGACTTTAGATAGAGGATATGCAGTGATTAGATCTGGCGACAGTGTTATAACTGATAAAGCAAAAGCTTTACATTTGTCTGATCTATCTATTGAATTTCGGGATGGAGATTTGCCAGTTAAAAAAGTCAAAGACTAACTTGTTCATTTTAAAAAAGATGACGGCAATCTATCGTATGTAACTGTTTCAGGGTCGTTTTTAAATGCTAAAAAATTTTACTTTGGTTATAAAAACGCTCAAGCGAGCTGGGGAGTAATCAAATGGCATTAGACCAAAATAAGGGTGTTTGGAAATCGGCCAAAGGCAAAGGACGCCGAACTCCAAAAGGTCGCCAATTTGAAGATAAGGCTATGTCTGAGGTCCAGGCGCTCTTGGTAAATAGGCCCAGACAAAAAGACCTGCTCATAGAATTTCTACACCTTATTCAAGATAAATATGGTTATTTGTCGGCCCAGCATCTTTGTGCTTTGGCTGAGGAACTGAAAATATCAATGGCAGAAGTTTATGAAGTGGCATCTTTTTATGCACATTTTGATATTGTCAAGGAGGATGAAACACCTCCCCCTAAGTTGACAGTAAGAGTCTGTGACTCGCTATCCTGTGAATTAGCCGGAGCTGAGAAACTTCGGGCAGAACTTCAAAATGGTTTAGATCCAAATGAAGTGAGAGTTTTGCGGGCACCCTGTATGGGTAGATGCGGTACTGCGCCTACTCTGGAATTAGGGCATAATCACATAGATCACGCATCACTTGAAAAAGTTGAGGCGGCTATTTCTGAAGGGCATGTGCATTGTAGCATTCCAGAATATGAGGGATTTCAAGATTATTTTAATGGTGGTGGCTATCAAACACTTTTAAATTTGAGACTAGAAGGTGACTGGGAAGACATTCAAAATAAAATTTTAGAGTCTGGTTTAAGAGGGCTTGGTGGGGCTGGGTTTCCATCGGGTAAAAAATGGGGATTTGTTCGTATGAATGAAGGTCCGCGCTTTGTTGCAGTTAATGGGGATGAAGGCGAACCTGGAACTTTTAAAGATAGATACTATCTAGAGCGCAGCCCTCATTTTTTTCTTGAGGGCATGCTAATAGCTGCTTGGGCAGTAGAGGCTGAAAAAGCATATATCTATATGCGCGACGAATATCCTGCAGTTTTGGAAATACTACGCAAGGAAATAAGTGCACTTGAACAGGCAGGGATAGTGGAGCCAAATTATATAGAACTACGCAGAGGTGCTGGAGCGTATATTTGTGGTGAAGAAAGTGCAATGATAGAATCCATTGAGGGCAAGAGAGGGTTGCCAAGACACCGACCTCCATTTGTCGCACAGGTGGGATTATTTGGTAGGCCAACACTCGTTCACAATGTTGAGACTCTTCACTGGATTGCCCGTATTTGCAGAGAAGGTCCTGAAATTTTAAATAATGTGGAGAAAAACGGCAGAAAAGGGCTTCGTACTTACTCCGTATCAGGTCGAGTTCAGAATCCTGGTATTTATTTACTTCCCTCTGGGTCGACAATCTTAGATATTATTGATGCCGCTGGTGGGATGAAGAGTGGCCATATATTTAAAGCCTATCAGCCAGGTGGTCCTTCTTCAGGATTATTGCCTGCAGAACTAAATAATGTACCTTTGGATTTTGATACACTTCAACCATACGATACTTTTATTGGTTCAGCAGCAGTAGTTATTTTGTCAGATAAAGATAGCGCTCGTGACGCTGCTTTAAATATGTTGAAATTTTTTGAAGACGAAAGTTGCGGGCAATGTACTCCATGCCGAGTTGGTTGTGAGAAAGCTGTAAAATTGATGGAAAATAGTAAATGGGATACGGAACTGTTGGAAGAAGTATGTACCACTATGGTTGACGCTTCTATTTGCGGGTTAGGTCAGGCAGCGCCTAATGCAATCAAGTCGACCATAAAATATTTTCGTGATGAAGTTTAGGTTAGCCCTGGGTGCAGTTGGTAGGATTATCTTTAAGAAACGCCTTCATCTTAAATCTTTAATTTTTTTTAATTTGATACTAATTGATATCAAAGGTTTCAAATGGTGTAGTTGATGGCATTTTTCAAAAAACTTAAGGAACGCTTATTTAAATCGTCTTCTAAAATCGATGAAGGATTAGACGCGATAGTAGAAGACGGAGGGGAAGCGGAAGAAGTTGAATTGGATCAAACTCCCACATCTCAAAAAGTAGCTGCTGATTTAAATCTAAATGATCAAGCCGATATTGAAATAGTGCAAAGTGAGCCACCCTCGGATCAAAATTTATCAACTGAGGTGGAAAGTGTTGAGCCTGAAAAGCAAAAAGAAACTTTTGTTGAAAAAATTTTGGGGCGCAGAAAAGAAAAAGTCATCAAACGAAAATTTGATGATGATATGCTCGAGCAACTAGAAGAACTATTAATTTCTTCTGATATGGGTGTGGACACTGCCATGAGAGTAGCTGCCAATATGGCTCAAGGAAACCTTGGAAGTCGTTTTTCTACATCTGAAATAAAAAAATTATTGGCTGACGAAATAGAACAAATTATGGAGAACGTTGCACAACCACTACCCATATACTCCAAGCACCCACAAGTTGTTCTCGTGGTGGGTGTCAATGGTTCAGGAAAAACAACAACAATAGGAAAACTAGCCAGCCAATTCAAAGAGGCGGGTAAAAATGTAGTGATAGCTGCTGGGGATACTTTTAGGGCTGCTGCTGTTGAGCAGCTTCAAATCTGGGGGGATCGTGCAAATGTCCCTGTTTTGATTGCGCCAGAAGGTTCTGATCCTGCATCATTAGCTTTTGATGCTCTAGCAAAAGCACAGGAAGAAAAAGCAGATCTACTTATGATTGATACCGCTGGAAGGCTTCAAAACCGAACAGATTTGATGGAAGAACTTGCAAAAATTGTAAGGGTTTTGAAAAAAAAGGATCCAGAAGCACCGCAAAATACTATTTTAGTTTTAGATGCAACTACGGGCCAAAATGCAATTTCTCAGGTTGAGACTTTTCGTGAAATAGCAGAAGTAAGTGGCCTTATTATGACGAAGTTAGATGGAACAGCAAAGGGCGGTGTTCTAGTAGCTTTGGCCGATAAGTTTGGTCTGCCAATTCATGCCATTGGGGTTGGTGAACAAATAGATGATTTAGCGCCCTTCGATCCAGCAGAATTTGCTCAGGCACTTACTGGTTCTGATCGTTAAACTAAATTGATTTTATGAGTAGTGACCTCTCCTTTTTAGTAGCTTGGATTTATCAGATCGAGGGAACAAATACAGGAAGTCGGGTAGCACTTTGGCTTGCTATATTAGCGGCCTTTTTACATGCCGTTTTTGGAGCTTTACAAAAAGGGCGCCATGATCCTTGGTTGTCACGTGGCGCTATCGACGCCAGTTCTGGTCTTGCAATGCTTCCGCTTGCGATACTCGTCGTTCCAATTCCTGAGCCAGAGCTCTGGCCGATTTTTTTAGTAATTTTTCTAATACATTTCATTTACAAACTTTTGCAAGCCTTTGCATATTCTAAAGGGGCATTTACCGTGGTCTATCCGGTTGTTCGAGGAACGAGCCCAGTTTTCACTGTTATCGGAGCTTATATTTTGTTTGGCGAAACATTCTCGTCAATACAATGGTTAGGTATTTTCCTTCTTTTGCTGGGTATATTCGGGTTGGCTTTATACAACTTAATTTATCTCGAGACATCGAGAGAAACCTTGCCAACTGCTTTAATTCTTGCTGTTTGTACAGGCAGCTTTGTGGCTCTTTACACTACAGTTGATGCCTACGGTATTAGGGTTGCTATTGATCCTTTAGCATTCATTGTGTGGTTTTTTCTATTTGATAGTTTATCAATTACACCCTATGCAATCTATCGTTGGAGTAATTTGACTGAAAAACCAAAAATTCTTCCTCTGGCGATCAGAGGTGCTGCGGGTGGAGTTGTTGCTTTCTTTAGTTTTGGATCGATAATGTTGGCGACACGACTTGATAAAGTGGGAGAAGCTGCGGTTCTGAGGGAAACTTCGACGGTTTTTGCTGCAATTATAGGTTGGTTGTTTCTAAAAGAAACCGTTGGACCGCGCAGGATATTACTAATGGCCTTAATTGCTTTTGGAGCTGTGGTCGTTGAAATTGGAGGTTGAATAATGTCGTCAGATCAAAAGAATTCAGGTATTAAGTCTACTTTAGAATTTGGGCCCGTAATAGTTTTCTTTGCTGCCTATATTATATTTGATCGTTATGAAATAAGCCTCAATTTTTATGGCCAAAACTATGAAGGCTTTGTTTTAGCAACAACAATTTTTATACCATTAATTATATTTACAACTTTCTTAAGTTGGAAGTTGACTGGTGAAGTATCAAAAATACAGCTTTTTACAGCTATATTAGTAGTTGTTTTTGGTGGAATGACCATTCTGTTTAATGACGAACGCTTTTTTAAAATGAAACCAACACTCGTTTATTTTCTATTTGGTTCCATTCTGCTGGCTGGTTTGTTTAGAGGAAAATCTTACTTACAGTCGTTGATGGGGACTATGCTTCCCATGGATCAAGAAGGCTGGATAATAATAAGCCGCAGAATTACTGGATTTTTCTTTTTCCTGGCGCTTTTAAACGAATTTGTCTGGAGAACATTTTCAACTGAAGTTTGGGTTTATTTTAAAACTTTTGGGTTAAGCGTAGCATTATTGATTTTTCTTGCTTCTCAATATCCAGTTTTGTTGAAATATGGTGATTTTGATAATGATGATAAAAATTGAGTTTTTATTTTGATCGCTTGACGTTTATAAAGTAGAGCTTTAACAAGAAATACCAGTGGTGATTTGTTACCAGATTGCGGACCACTATAAAAATTCTCGCTAAAAGGTCAGGATGCAATTCCCCCATTCGCTTGACCGCTATTGGGGGTTTTTTTGTGTTTTGACCAATAGGTGTAGTAATGAAAAGTTCTTATCAAAATCAAACTAAAATGGTTCATGGAGGCGTCCGACGAAGTTACTTTGGGGAGGTAAGCGAAGCTATATTTATGACCCAAAGTTATATTTATGACACAGCAGAAAATGCTGAAATAAGATTTCAAAATAGCGGAGAAGATGAATTTATTTACTCAAGATATGGCAATCCGACGGTTGCCATGTTTGAAGATCGAATGGCCCTTTTAGAGGGCGCCGAGGATTGCTTCGCAACTGCGTCAGGAATGGCTGCCGTTAATGGTGCTTTGGCATCATGTTTAACGGCAGGAGACCATGTGGTGGCGTCTAAAGCTTTATTTGGCTCGTGTCTTTATATACTCGAACAAATATTACCCAAATTTGGCGTGGAAGTTACATTTGTTGATGGTCCAGATGTTACATCCTGGAAAAGAGCCTTTAAAGCAAATACAAAAGTCTGCTTTTTTGAAAGCATGTCCAATCCAAATTTGGAATTAGTTGACATACCCAAAGTTGTCGAAATTGCGCATTCTTATGGTGCTTTGGTAGTGGTCGATAATGTTTTTACGACGCCAGTTTTTTCAAACGCTATCGAACTAGGTGTTGACGTTGTTGTTTACTCTGCAACTAAACATATTGACGGGCAGGGGCGTGCCCTTGGTGGCGTAGTTCTTGGAAAAAAAGATTTTATACGCAATACAGTTGAGCCTTACATGAAACATACCGGAAGTTCGATGAGTCCATTTAACGCCTGGATTATGTTAAAAGGTTTGGAAACAATAGAATTGAGGGTAAAAGCCCAAGCAAAATCAGCTTTCAAAATTTCCCAATTTCTTGAAACTTCCTCAGAAATTAAAAAAGTTATCTATCCAGGCTTACAATCTAATAGCCAACATGAACTTGCCAAACAAATCACCTCTGGTTTTGGCACGGTAACAACATTTGAGTTTATTAAAGGAAAAAAAGCTGCTTTTAAATTTTTGAACAATCTAGATATAATAATTCTTTCAAATAATCTGGGGGATGCTAAATCAATTGCAACTCATCCTGCAACAACAACACATCAGCGTTTATCTGAAAAACAAAAAGAAGATCTATTGATCGGAGATGGACTCATTAGATTGTCAGTTGGGTTAGAAGATACTGATGATCTCATCAATGACGTTTCGTCAGCTTTAACTACTCTTTAATTGATCTGTTACTAAAATTGTTGCGTATTAATAATACAATATAGTAAAGTTAAGTTTACATAAAAGGTTGGGGTCTATTTCTGAAAAGGGGTCCGGAATGAATATTCATACCCGCAAGCTAATGTCTGATATTTCTGAGTCTGAAGTCCATGAGGCGCTATCAGTGTTGCAAAAGTGGAGGGATCAGGGCGGTGATTTAAATTTCTCAAGTACAGATTTAGCGTCGCCAGAGGCGACAAGTTTTTGGTCTCAATATCCAGAATTAACTGATAAATACCAAACTGACTTTAAGCTGGATGCTGATTATAAAGCGTCACTTCCCGACTTGCAAAATGGCCCCAGTTCCTTAATCAAAGGTTCCAATCAAGTCATACAGCATGTTGGAATCTCTAACTTTAAGCTCCCAATAAGATATAAATTGCGAGGTTCTGGCGAAAGAATGCTAGAAACTTCAGTAACCGGGTCGGTTAGCTTAGGTGCCGATAAAAAAGGCATTAATATGTCGCGAATAATGCGTAGTTTTTATAAGCACTCTGAAGAGCAATTTAGTTTTTCAGTTATTGAGGCCGCACTCGATGATTATAAAACAGATTTAGAAAGTTTTGACGCTAGAATTTTGATGAAGTTTTCATTTCCCATGCAAGTTAGTAGCCTTAGGTCTAATCTGCTAGGCTATCAATATTATGATATCGCACTGGAATTGATAGATCAGAAAGGCATTAGAACTAAAGTGGTTCATATAGATTATGTTTATAGTTCAACGTGTCCTTGTTCTCTCGAATTAAGTGAACATGCCAGAAAGACAAGAGGTCAGCTGGCCACGCCCCACTCACAGCGTTCTGTGGCTCGCATTTCCGTAGTGTTAACGGGGTCCGAGTCTTTGTGGTTCGAGGATCTAATTGATTCTTGCCGGGTTGCCGTGCCAACCGAAACACAGGTTATGGTTAAGAGAGAAGATGAGCAGGCTTTTGCTGAGCTAAATGCTGCTAACCCAATCTTTGTGGAAGATGCAGCCAGACTATTTTGTAAGTCTTTAAAAAGTGATAATCGGATCGGTGATTTTCGTATTATAGCGTCCCACCAAGAAAGCTTACATAGTCATGATGCGATTTCAATTTTAACTGAAGGTTCAACTTTTGAAACTGTTTCGATTGATCCTCATCAATTCACAACACTAGTGCATAGTGGATAATTTTAATAGGACTTGACAGTCACGGTTACTGTAATCAACGGTGTTGATATGATTGATATGCGCCCCGTGGGATACGTAATTGGGATCCTGGTAATCTTTCTTGGATTAACTATGTTCGCTCCCTTGGCAGTAGATTTAGGGCAAGACAACGGGCATTGGCCGGTCTTCGCAATCTCTGCGGCTATAACCATCATTAGTGGTGGATTCCTTGCTTTAGCTTCATCAAATGGGACTCACGTTGGTCTGGATATACAAAAAACTTTCCTACTTACTACTCTGGTTTGGGTCGTATTATCGATATTTGCATCAATTCCTTTTTTTCTGGGCTATACGAATGCAAACATTGTTGATGCAATTTTTGAGGCGGTATCGGGTATCACCACCACGGGGTCCACTGTTTTTAGTGAATTAGATAAAATGCCTAAAGGGCTGCTCCTTTGGAGAGGTATTTTACAATGGCTTGGTGGAATAGGGATCATTGTTGTAGCAATGGTTTTTCTTCCTGAACTAAGGGTTGGTGGTATGCAAATCTTTAGGGCTGAAGGCTTCGATACTCTTGGAAAAATTCTACCCAGAGCAACAACAATAGCTTTCCAAATTTCAATTATTTATGTTGGGATAACCATTGCTTGCGGTTCAGCTTATGTTTTGGCTGGAATGAATTTTTTTGATGCCGTAGTTCACGCATTTACTACAGTTGCCACGGGTGGTTTTTCTAATTATGATGGATCTTTTTCTGTATTTTCTTGGAAAGTTGAATATGTTGCAATTTTATTTATGATTTTGTCTGCATTACCATTTGTTAGGTACGTTCAATTAATTAATGGGCAAGGCACAGCTGTATTTAAAGATCCACAAGTAAAGACTTTCATTTTTTTAATTTGTGTATTGGTCCTGTTAAGTACGCTTGTTTTAAGTTTGCAGCTAAACTTATCTTTTGAATTGGTGTTTCGTAAGGCTCTTTTTAATATAACCTCCATTCTTACTGGTACTGGATTTGCTTCTACTAATTATATGCTATGGGGCGGTTTCTTGGTATCACTTTTGTTTTTTGTTGGACTTGTTGGAGGTTGCGCAGGTTCAACCACTTGCTCTGTTAAAATTTTTCGGTATCAAATTGTGTTTGCATCTATAGCCAGCCAATTAAAGAGAATACATTCTCCAAACGGTATCTTCATACCTAGGTATCAAGGTCGACAGATAAGTGATGATATCTTGAACTCAGTATTGACATTTTTTGTGGTTTTCTTTGCATCACTGGGTGTGTTGGCTATCCTTCTGTCACTGACTGGATTGGATCTTATAACTTCGTTGTCAGGAGCAGCGGCGGCTCTTGCTAATATTGGCCCAGGATTGGGGGAAACTATTGGACCGGATGGAAACTTCTCATCTTTAAGTGAGACTGCTAAATGGTTACTTATCGCGGGTATGCTGATAGGTCGCTTAGAATTAATGGCTGTATATATTTTGTTTACACTTAAGTTTTGGCGAAATTAGCTGGGTTTTATTGTTTTATTGATTAAATGGAGAGACGAATTTGGTTTGTCTGATTGACGGTAATGCACGGTTTGCCTAAGAACGAGTAAATTTTTATACAAATTCAAAGGTAACGCAGATGGTTGCAAACTCTCCCCAGTCTTTTCAGGATATCATCCTGCGGCTACAGAATTATTGGGTGGCTCAGGGATGTGCTCTTATGCAGCCGTACGATATGGAGGTTGGGGCAGGGACTTTTCACCCTGCTACAACTCTGAGATCGTTGGGACCCAAACCATGGTCGGTAGCCTATGTTCAGCCTTCCAGAAGGCCAACTGATGGCCGTTACGGAGATAATCCAAACCGACTGCAGCACTATTACCAGTTCCAAGTTCTAATGAAACCCAGTCCGCCTGATTTTCAAAACCTCTATTTAGGATCATTGGATGCTATTGGCATTGATAGTCAATTACATGACATAAGGTTTGTTGAAGATGATTGGGAAAGCCCAACGCTTGGAGCGTGGGGTCTTGGTTGGGAAGTTTGGTGCGATGGCATGGAGGTAAGCCAATTTACATACTTTCAGCAAGTTGGGGGCCATGAGTGTAATCCAATTTCAGGTGAATTGACTTATGGTTTAGAAAGACTGGCGATGTATATACTAGGCGTCGACTATGTAATGGATATGCCATTTAATGACCCTGAAGCTAGTATTCCTCTGAAATATGGAGATATTTTTAAGCAAACCGAAGAAGAATATTCCAGATGGAATTTTGATATTGCCAACACCGAAACTCTTTTTCGCCATTTTGATGAAGCTGAGAAGGATTGCGTGGAAATATTATCTCAAGATAAGTTAGATCCTAAATCTGGAAAACATATCTCTATGGTTCATCCAGCTTATGATCAGTGTATTAAAGCATCTCATATTTTTAATGTTCTTGATGCTCGCGGTGTCATATCAGTTACTGAACGGCAAGCTTATATTGGCCGAGTTAGAGGATTAGCAAAACAGTGTGCTGATGCTTTTGTTTTAACCGCCGCCGGGGGACACGTTAAGTGAGGGGAAAAATCTTGGTTGTCACTATTTTGCTCACGTCCTTTTTAGCTGGAGCGACAATGTATTATCTACAAGTATATGGGTTCTACGCAAAAGTTAATTTGGAGCAATCCAAGGGCATAACTCTGGTCAATCTCTCCACACAGAAACCGGAGAAAATAGAGGTAGTCAATTTTCAGGGAATTGATGCTGATAGTTCGCCGATAAGGTTTCGGGCTTGCTTTGAGGTTCAACAAAATATCGATTTTCTGAAAGAAAAATATATGATGCTCAAAGTTGCTATGCCAAGAAATGCACCAAATTGGTTTGAGTGTTTTAACTCAAAACGTATTGGTAAAGATTTAACTGATGGCCTAGCGACTGCATTTTTGGGACGTAAGAACTTGGAATATGGCATTGACCGTCATGTTGTAATTTACCCCAATGGGCGGGGATATGCTTGGCATGAGTTAAACGACTGCGGTGAAAAATTGTATGATGGTTCTGTTAAAGACCAGAGTTGTCCTAAGAGGGTTAAATAATGCCTGATTTGTTAATTGAATTATTATCGGAAGAAATACCTGCTCGTATGCAACGAAAAGCTTCGTTGGATTTGGAGAAATTGTTCACGGAGGGCATTTCAGAATTAGGCTTAACTTATGAAAGTTCTGCCGCTTTTTCTACTCCTAGACGTTTAACTCTAGCTCTAGAAAATGTTTCAAACAAGAGCCTTAGCAGCGTAGAAGAAAAGAGGGGCCCTAGGAAAGATGCTCCTGAAAAAGCAATTCAGGGCTTTTTAAAAAATACCGGCTTAGAAATAAGTCAACTGGAAGTCCGTCAAGAGAAAAAAGGTGAATTCTATTTTGCAAATATACGAACTGAAGGCCGAAACGCGGCGGATATTATTTCTTTAGTTTTAGAAAAAACAGTTCGAAACTTTCCCTGGCCTAAGTCAATGAGATGGGGCCAAACCTTGTTAAAATGGGTTCGCCCACTGCATTCCATAGTCTGTATTTTGTATGATGAAGGTGAATCTTCAGTTGTAGATTTGAATATTGAAGGAATTTCTTCAGGAGATAAGACAGTTGGTCATCGATTTATGGGAAAGGGCGAGTTTTCGGTAAATTCTTTCGAGGATTATGCATCTAAGTTAAAAAAAGAATTCGTAATATTGGATCCCTCAGAAAGGGCAAAGATAATATTGCAGGAAATCAATAATCAAGCTTTTGCTCAGGGATTGGAACTGATCAGTGATCCTAGTTTATTGAATGAAGTGGTTGGTTTGATCGAATGGCCAGTCGTTTTAATGGGTAAACTGGAACATGAGTTTCTGGCGTTACCCTCTGAAGTTTTGCAAACTTCCATGAGGGAGCACCAAAAGTTTTTTTCAATTCGAAACCCAAAAAATGATAAAGTGGTGCAGTTTGCAACTGTAGCTAACCGCGAAACACCTGATCATGGGTCAACAATTCTCGCTGGAAATAAAAAAGTTTTATCAGCTCGATTGGCTGATGCTAAATTTTTTTGGGATAATGACCTTCGAATTGTTAATGCTAGTGGTCTTGATTTTTGGTTAGAAAGATTGAAACAGGTGACTTTTCATAATAAATTAGGAAGCCAATTTGAACGCGTTGAACGTATTTCTAATTTATCTGAAGTAATCGCTAAAAAAATTGGTTGTGATCCTAAATTAGCAAAGAAAGCTGCCTCTATATCTAAGTCGGATCTGTCATCTGAAATGGTTTATGAATTTCCAGAGCTCCAAGGAGTTATGGGAACTTACTACGCTAGTGAGGCAGGTTTTGAAGATAACATAGCAGATGCCTGTAAAAATCATTACGCTCCATTAGGTCCAAGCGATAAGGTTCCCAATTCAATAATATCAGTCGTTGTAGCTCTAGCTGATAAAATTGATACTCTCACTAGCTTTTGGGCCATCAACGAAAAGCCAACAGGTTCTAAGGATCCTTTTGCATTAAGAAGAAGCGCGTTAGGTTTGATCCGAATAATAGTTGAGAATGACATTCGAATTTCTTTATCAGAGATTCTAATGCTGGGTAATGATAGGGCAGACATAGAAGATCTTAAAAATTTTATTCATCAGAGAATGAAAGTGTTTCTTCGTGATCAATCACTACGACATGATCTAATTGATGCATGTTTATCACTTAATGAAGGTAATGATCTGGCGCTCTCAGTCAAAAAATCGTTTGCATTAATGAACTTTATTAAGACGAGCGATGGATCAAATCTGATACAAGGCTTTAAACGTGCAAACAACATTTTGGTCCAGGCGGAACAGAACGATGGGGTTGAGTACTCTTATGGTGCTGACTTGAAGTATGCAGAAGAAGATGCCGAGCGTGATTTATTTTCTGCATTAGATATTGAAGAGGCTAAAATTAGAAGTGCTTTAGAAAGAGAAGATTTCGTAGAGGCAATGAACGCTATGGCTAATCTAAGATCACCCATTGATGGCTTCTTTGAAAATGTTCAGATCAATTCTGATGTCGACGTTATTAGGCGCAATAGGTTAAATTTATTATCTCGAATTTGCAAACTTTGTTTATCAGTTGCTGATCTAACTAAAGTTGAAGGATAAAATTTTCAATTTTCTTGCTTGAACAAAAAAAAGCATTTACGGTATCAGGCCAAGGAGAGTGCCGCAGTGCAGCGAAATTTTGAAAACTATCACTTAATAACGTCAACGGCTAAGATATCTACCCCTACTCACGGTGGCCGAGCAAAGTGTCTACAAAGACTGGTTAGATTAGATTTACCAGTGCCTAAGACTGTGGCTCTTTCTTTTGATGTAATCAAAGAAATAGCTTTCGGTAAGATGCCAAATTTAAATGATATACTATCTAATTTTGCGCCAACAGATATCTTATGTGTTCGACCTTCATCTGAGAGTAGTGATTGGGGTGGACCTGGAGCTGTACTAAACATTGGCATGAACGAAGAGCGCTGTTCGCATTTAAAAAAATATATTGGTGAGAAAGCAGCATCTGAATTGTATTTTAGGTTCATTCAGGCTTATTCAGTAAGCGTTGCACGTTTGGATCCAGATATATTTGATCATATAACAGAGGCAAATAGAAATTCCGCAAGCGCTGCTCTAGCAGCTTATGAACAAGAAGTGGATGAGAGTTTTCCTCAATCTATCGAACATCAGCTATCGGAGGTTCTTCGATCGATGGCTCGGGCATGGGAAGGTACTTCTGCCCGGCTCCTAAGAGAGGCAAAAGGAGCTCCAGCTGATGCCGGCCTGGGATTAATTATCCAGAAAATGGTATTTGGAGTTGGTGATGGTGAAAGTGGATCAGGTGTATTGCAGTTGGTCAATAGTGATACTGGGCAATATCAAATAACAGGAAGATATCTCAGGCAAAGCCAGGGACGCGACTCATTATCGGACAAGCTAGGCACATTATTTTTAACTCGCGATACTAGAGGGCCATCGCTGGAGACGGAAGAACCCATTATATTCAAAGATCTTATTAAGAAGGCTGAATTAATGCGCAAAAAATTGCGCGAGGAAATGCAGATTGAATTTACAATTGAAAATGGACAATTACATATTTTGGATGGAATCCGCGTTATGCGAAGACCTAGGGCTGCAGTTTCAATTGCTGTAAGTTTAGCAAAAGATAAGATTATTAGCAGAGAAGAAGCTCTTGTGAGAGTGGATCCACGTGCTGTTGGTGAACTGCTACATCGACAAATTGATCCAAACGCTGAAAGAGATATTCTTGCTCGAGGAGTTGCTGCAAGCCCGGGTGCTGCAACTGGAACTGTAGTGTTTTCTGCCTCTGAAGCCCAAGCTTGTGCTGCTCGCGGCGAAGCGTGTATCTTAGTCCGTCGAGAAACAAGTCCAGAAGATATACGCGGTATGCATGCTGCGGCAGGTGTATTGACTGAAAGAGGTGGAACAACGAGCCATGCTGCAGTTATTGGTCGTGGTATTGGGCTTCCGTGCGTTGTTGGTGTTTCTGAAATCAACTTTAATTCAAATAATAAGGCTTTCTCGATTTCTGATGGGCGTTCCTTTCAAGAGGGAGATTTGATAACAATAGATGGAACACTTGGGCATGTCTTAGGTGGAACACCAAAAATGATCGAAGCTGCATTAGACGACTCGCTTAAGTTGATGTTGGACTGGGCTGAAGAGGCTGGTGACATAAAAGTTAGGGCAAATGCTGATACTCCAAGCGAGGCGAGGACTGCTCAGAATTTTAATGCGCATGGTATTGGGCTTTGCCGAACAGAGCATATGTTTTTTGAGGATGATCGCCTAACTTTAATGAGAGAAATGATTTTTGCTGATAATAGAGATGAGCGCAGGGCGGTATTGAAAAGGTTGCTGCCCATGCAAAGGTCAGATTTTCTTGAGCTTTTTACACTGATGCAAGGGCTTCCTGTTTGTATCCGGCTATTTGATCCACCTTTACATGAGTTTTTGCCAAATGATCGAGAAGGGATGCATGATCTGGCTGAGGCTTTAGATCTACCACTTTCGCGAGTTGTGAGTAGGGTGGAAACATTAGCTGAATATAATCCCATGCTTGGCATGCGTGGTGTTCGCGTCGGTGTAACAGTTCCGGAAATTTATGAAATGCAAGCACGGGCAATTTTTGAAGCAACTGTTGAAGCTAGCAGAAATGGTACTCCCGTGGTTCCAGAAATAATGATACCTCTAGTGTCAGCAAAGCGGGAAGTAGAATTGGTTAGAGCGCGAATTGATGCAGTGGCTTCAATGGTACGGGCAGAAACAGCAATCGACTTCGATTATCGGCTGGGAATAATGGTTGAGACACCCAGAGCCGCGTTGCGTGCAGACGATATAGCCTTAGATTCTGCATTTTTGAGCTTTGGAACTAATGATTTGACACAGATGACATATGGATTGTCCCGAGATGATGCGGGTCGGTTTATGTCTGACTATGTTCAACAGGGCGTTTTCCCAGAGGATCCTTTTCATACCCTGGACATAGATGGAGTGGGCGAGTTGTTGAAAATGGGCGTAACAAGAGCTAGAGGCGTTAAGAGTGATATTGTTCTCTCCATTTGTGGTGAACATGGTGGAAGTCCTGAGTCTATAGATTTTTGTAGAAAAATTGGGATGGATTACGTTTCCTGCTCTCCTTTTAGAGTTCCAGTTGCTAAGCTGGCTGCTGCTCAATTGGCAATTAAAGACCGTATTGATCCTTCGAAATAAACCGGTTATAGACTCCTCGATATGCAAAAAATAGCACAACATATTGCCAAGCTAGATACTTAGAGCGCAACATAAGGTATTTAAAATTGTTAATCTGGATAAAAACCATAACATTTGTGTGTATAGTTCTTTTTCCGCAGGTGTCAGTTGCCGATAAGCAAAAAAACGTTATTGATCAGCTTGAAAAATTTGAGCAAAAAAATATTAGCAGTTTAGAGCCATGGGAAGTTGCTCATCTATTTGGTTTGACAAAAGTAAGGCGCCCGTCAGATTGGACTTCTTCAAAATTACTGTCACTCCCTGTTCCTAAGAGGGATAAGCAAATGTCCTGTCTTGCGGAAGCTTTATATTTTGAGGCTCGAGGGGAACCTATTATAGGTCAGTTAGCTGTTGGAGAAGTTATTCTGAATCGTGTCGAAGACAGAAGATATCCAAGTTCGATCTGCAAGGTTATTAATCAAGGTACCGGACGACGATTTGCTTGCCAGTTCACTTATACCTGTGACGGAAAGCTAGAGAGCGTACATGAGCGCAAACCTTATGAAATGGCACTAAAAATAGCAAAGATATTGCTGACAACCCATGATAGAAAACTGACAAAAGGGTCGACCCACTATCATTCAAATTATGTCAATCCAAAGTGGTCTAAAAAATTTGAGAGAGTTGCAAAATTTGGTCGTCATATCTTTTACAAACAGCCAATGCAGGTATCTCAGCGTTAATTTTGACGTAGAATAACTTCGCAAAGACGTCGTTGTCCTATTAATTAGTAAAAATTTCTTATTTAGTGGGCATAGTGAATAATTGGTGACTGTATGAGTAACGAAATACATCTGGCATTTGCTCATCCGAAAGAGCGTTCAGAGGCTAGTGAAACAGGCTCAGTTCATGATCGAATTTCACTAAGAGATCATATTGTTGACGTTGAGATTGGCGCTTTTCAATCTGAACGGGGAAGCAAACAAAGAGTGTGCTTCAATATTGTAGTTGAGGTAAAGCCATTTCAGTACACAATTGAAGACGACGTGGATCGCATCTTATCTTACGATAAGGTTACAGAAGCCATTACGATTGAGTTAAATGTTGAAAGATTAAATTTACTTGAAACATTGGCAGAGAGAATTGCCGATAGGATTTTAACTGAACCGCAAGCTATACGGGTTTTTGTTCGTATTGAGAAACTAGACAGGGGTCCAGGCGCCTTGGGTGTTGAAATCGTTCGTTTTAATGAAGCAACAAAAGCGAGATCTGTTACAAAGGAAGACTTTCAGTTTGAGTGTCCAAAAATCTTTTTTCTGTCTAATAATGCCTTTGAATCCGTTCAATTAAAAAACTGTATTGATGAGTTGGAAAGTTTAGGTCAGTCGGCCATTTTCTGTGTTGGGCTGCCTTCTGAAAATTATTCGAAAGTAGTTCAACATCAAGTTCAGCGACGAATTGATTTGTTGGCAATTGAGCAAAACGCATGGAGACTGGCGGCATTTGACAAAAGATGTGTAGTTGTTGAAACAAAAACTGAATTAGATTGGGCCGTTAAAAATGGTCAGATTTCAGTTTGGGCCCCAGCAAAAATGCTGCTTGATGCAAAAAACCTTCCAAACTTTGACTTGCAAAACATTTTACCTCTTTCCGAGTGGTTAGCAAATGAATTTGGTGCTCAATATTTGACGATGATCGGAGAAATGCCAAATAATAATTGTTCTATAAAAATAGAAACTGTACCATTAGGGTAAAAGCAGTCTCGAATAACTTCATCAAATCACGATCATGACTATGACCTCCTATTTTAGACCGATTGTTAGAACAGGATCACCGAGATCTGAAAATAGTATTTTATTTGCGGAAACAAATTATTGGATTAGTGAAGCTGAAGAAATTAAAAATGGTCATAAAACAAGTTTAATTCCAATAAATGATGTTCCTAATTGGTGGAAAAAAAGATGGTTGAAAAAAAGATCTGATATTTTGGGACTAGAGTTCGGTTTTCCAAAATTAATGGGAATATTAAATGTCACGCCAGATAGTTTTTCCGATGGTGGGAATCATATCGAATTAGATGCTGCTTTAAAGCAGGCTAAATTTATGGAGGACAACGGCGCAGATATTATTGATGTTGGCGGTGAAAGTACTCGACCAGGCGCCTTGACCATACCAATTTCGGAAGAAATAAAACGAGTTGAACCGGTTATTAATATGATTTCTGTTAATTCAAGAATTCCTATTTCTGTTGATACACGTAAGTCGAAAGTAGCATCTACTGCTCATATGGCTGGTGCTTCTATGGTAAATGATGTTTCGGGCTTTACTTTTGATCCTGATCTTCTTCCCTATTGTTCAAAACACAAATTGCCTATTTGTGTTATGCATATGCGGGGTTTGCCAGAAAATATGCAAAATAACCCTAACTATGAAAATATTTTGATCGAAGTGTTTGATTTTCTGGAGTCCCAAATTTCGACACTGGTTCAGGCTGGTATATCTCGAGATCATATCATAGCCGATGTAGGTATAGGCTTTGGCAAAAATTTAGCACACAATCTCGCGCTGATCAAAAACATTTCACTTTTTCATGGTCTTGGTGTTCCACTACTTCTTGGTGTATCAAGAAAAAGTATTATTAGTAACGTAGCGAAAGTAAAAAACCCAAGTGATCGCGTACATGGCTCTATCTCAATTGCTATTAGCGCACTTGCACAGGGTGTTCAGCTATTTAGAGTGCATGATGTTGCAGAAACTAAACAAGCTTTTGATCTTTGGGTGGCTGTAAATTTTGGAGAGTAGTGTGCAGAAAAAATATTTTGGAACTGATGGTATTCGCGGGCGTGCAAATGAGTTTCCAATGACTGCTGAAAGTGCCCTCAAAATAGGTATGGCCGCTGGGCAATACTTTAAAAATAATACAAAAAAAGTAAATCGTGTAGTCATTGGGAAAGATACTAGGCTTTCAGGTTATATGTTTGAAAATGCTTTAACTGCAGGATTGACTTCAATGGGCATGAACGTCTTGCTTCTAGGTCCAGTTCCCACTCCAGCAGTTGGTATATTAACGCCATCTATGCGTGCAGATTTAGGTATCATGATTTCAGCAAGTCATAATCCGCACGAAGATAATGGAATAAAATTTTTTGGCCCTGATGGTTTTAAATTATCTGATGAGGCAGAGCAAAACATAGAAGAACTAATTGGAAAAGATTTAAGAAACGTTGGACTTACTGATATAGGCCGGGCGAAACGTATTGAAGATGGATTATTCCGTTATGTCGAGAGAGTAAAATCAAGTTTTCCTAGTGGAATGAGACTAGATGGTATGAAAGTAGTCATCGACTGTGCAAATGGGGCAGGTTATCGTGCGGCACCAGAGGTTTTATGGGAGCTCGGGGCAGATGTTATTCCTGTTGGTGTAAACCCAAATGGCTTAAATATTAATAAAAACTGTGGATCTACAAATCCACAAATAGCGGCTGAGGCCGTAGTCTCTCACGGCGCTGATGTAGGGATTTGTCTTGATGGAGATGCTGATAGAATTATCTTAATCGATTCTGAAGGGAACATTGCTGATGGCGATCAAATTATGGGTGTTATCGCCTCCAGATGGTTTGAAGATGGATTATTGACTGGAAGCGGAATAGCAACGACCGTAATGTCGAATTTGGGATTAGAACGTTTTTTAAAGCAACGTGGAATTTCAATGGAAAGGACCCAAGTTGGTGACAGGTATGTTGTTGAACATATGCGTAAATCTGGATTTAATCTTGGTGGCGAGCAGTCGGGTCATATAATTCTGAGTGATTTTTCCACAACTGGTGATGGTCTCATCGCAGGGTTGCAATTTTTGGCGGAAATTATTCGATCAGAGCGTGGCTCCAAAGATCTCGCTCGAATATTTGAGCCTGTTCCACAGTTATTAAAAAATGCATCTTATAAGGCAGGATCCGACCCTCTATCAAAGCCTAATGTCGTAAAAGCTATAAAGGCAGCGGAGTTAAAACTTCAAAATAATGGGAGATTGCTGATCCGAAAATCAGGTACTGAGCCTTTAATTAGAGTAATGGCAGAGTCTGAAGATGAAGAAAAAATGACTAAAGCCGTTGATAGCGTAGTCGCTGAAATTATCGCTTAAATGATCTAATTAACGCGGCCAATGCTTTCATTTGACTTATATAGATGCCTGCTATTGTTATCGCAGCAGCCATATAAAATTCGATAGGTAATGTTTCCTTTAAAATTAATGCTCCAACCATAGCTGCCCAAAGTGGAACGATATAATTTGTTATTCCTAAAAAAACTGGGCCAGCTTCGCGTATCAATACAACCCTTATAAAATTTGCCATGGCTGTTGGGAACAATCCAAGTAGAATTAAAATTAATAATGTATCTGTACTAATTGTCGGAGGAGGTCCTTCAATGGCGACTGCCCATGTGACTACCCATACAGATCCAATTAAAAGAGATACGGCTGCCAAACCCACGGGGTCTATATTTGGTAGCTTACGCATCAGAATAGAATTACTTGCGTAGCAAAAAGCTGCCAGAATACACGCTAATTTACCAAGTATTATAAAAATAGATGTGTCACTTCCTAGAGTAAAATTAGGAGAGAAAAGAATAACTATGCCTAAAAATCCTATTACTAAACCTATAAACTTACTCCTATCCAGAGCTTCGTTAGTGTTAAAAAAATAGGCAAGAGGCAATACAAACAAGGGCATGCTAGCCATTGCCAAACCTGCAAAGCTAGACGTTACATATTGTTGGCCCCAGCTGATAAGTTGGAAAGGGAGTGCCGTGCTGATGATACCTATAATTCCTAATCTTAGCCAAGCTGTTTCCTTAGTCAAAAAAAGCTTGCCGCCACGAATGAGCCAAATTATGGAAGTTATAGCGGTTGCAAAGACAATTCTTGCCGAAGTTAGCCAAAGGGGAGTTATTCCTTGAAGAGCTAATTCTATAAATAGAAAGGTCGAACCCCATACAATACCCAACGTGGATATCATTATCCAATGCCTTGTATGAATGGAATTTTCCAAAAAACCTCGTTTCGCTAAATATTTTTTATATGATTAATAAAAGTGTTTGTTCCCATTTGAAATTATCGGTCAACTAAGTGTTGACCGATAATCTTTTTAACGGGTGGACTTAATTTTTGTCTTTGTCGACCATTTTACCTGCAGAAATCCAAGGCATCATTCCGCGAAGTTTCTCTCCAGTTTCTTCAATTAAATGCTCATCGTTGGCACGGCGTGCAGCTTTAATTGTAGGTTGGCCAACAGCATTTTCTAACATGAAGTCCCGAACAAATTTTCCTTTTTGAATGTCTGAGAGTACTCCCTTCATAACCTTTTTTGTCTGCTCATACGGAAGAATACGTGGGCCAGTTACATACTGACCATATTCGGCGGTATTAGAAATGGAGTAATCCATGTTAGCTATCCCTCCTTCGTATATTAAATCGACAATTAATTTTACCTCATGGAGACACTCAAAATAGGCCATCTCAGGAGCATACCCAGCTTCAACAAGTGTTTCGAAGCCACAGCGAATTAGCTCGATTAGGCCACCACACAGTACTGCTTGTTCCCCAAATAAGTCAGTTTCACATTCTTCTCTGAAGTTTGTCTCGATTATTCCAGAACGTCCGCCACCAATTGCAGAGCAGTAAGATAAACCGATTTCAAGCGCCTTACCAGACTCGTCTTTATCAACTGCAACGAGGCAAGGAACGCCTCCACCTTTTGTGTATTCGCCGCGTACCGTATGGCCTGGACCCTTTGGCGCCATCATCAGTACATCAACACCCTTTTTAGGTTCAATTAATCCAAAGTGAACATTAAGACCATGTGCAAATGCAATTGCAGCGCCTTCTTTAATGTTATCATGGACGTACTTTTTATAAGTTTCGGCTTGAAGCTCATCAGGCATCGTAAACATTATTAAATCACACCAAGCGGCAGCCTCAGAAATACCCATAACAGAGAGACCCTCAGCTTCAGCTTTTTTTGCAGATGGTGATCCTTCTCTCAGAGCAACAACTAAATTCTTTGCTCCTGAATCGCGCAGGTTGAGTGCATGAGCATGTCCTTGGGATCCATACCCCAGGATAGCTACTTTCTTATCTTTGATTAGGTTTACATCGCAATCTCGATCGTAATAAACTCGCATTTTTTTTCCTTTAACAACATATATGTCCTTATATTACTAAACTTGGAATTAAATGTTCTAATATTGACAAAAAACATAAAATAATAGAAATTTTATTCTATTATATGTTAAAAAAAAGAAAAAATATGTTAGATGACTTAGATAAACGTATATTACGTTATCTTCAGAATGATCCTGAGAGCTCGGTAGCTAAACTCGCTGAGGAGGCAGCGACGACTCCCTCGGTTGTTTCCCGTCGATTAGCTACTTTGCAAGAAAGTGGCTATGTCTTAGGGCATGAACTAGTTTTAGACTGGAGCGCTCTTGGTTTTGAGGTTCAAGTATCGCTAAGAGTTACTTTAGATAAAACTGAGCCATCTGCTTTTAATGATTTTCTAAGGGAGGCTCGAAAAATAAAAGAAGTTTTGGAAATACAAACGTTTTTAGGCATGGTTGATGTACGGTTATCTGTGGTGGCTAGAGATATGGAGCATTACCAACAGGTCTACAGAGACTTTATTTTAGTTCTTCCCCATATATCGGATATTGAGGCTTTAATGCACATATCAACGATTAAAATGGATAGGAGATTACCAATTTAAGATGCTCAGCCTACTGGATACAAAAATTTTAAAAAAGCTCTCTCTTGAGCCAAAATTAACCACTTCAGCTCTAGCTAATTCCTTATCGACTTCCCAGCCAGTTATCTGGAGAAGAATAAAACGGCTAGAGAGCATTGGTATAATAAAAGGGAAGCGATTGCTTCTGAACCAAGAATTACTTGGTTTCGGTGTAAAGGTATTTCTCGGTATTAAATTGGCGACAAAGGGAGTCATAAGTTTGGAAGACTTTGAACGTGCTGCCTCTGCGATTCCTGAGGTGCAATCAATTGAACATGTATTAGGTCTTTATGATTATCGACTAAGAGTTGTCTCGCGTGATATTGCTGACTTTGAAAGAGTTCTCCGAAGAAGGATAATGACTTTGCCAGGTGTTGGTCAGGTAGAAGCTAACGTTTTATTGAGCGAAGAGGTTTTACAGGGTCCAATTTGACGTGTGACAATTTTTAAGTTTGTTTTTTTTGAAATTTGAAATTAGCATGTTTTCATTGGGGAGTATAAAATGGCAGCTTTATTAGATAATATTGATCCTAACGGATTAGAAGAGTTTTCAGTAGTTTTTACAGATCGCTCGTTAAACCATATGAGTAAAGAATTTCAACAGGTGATGTGTGATTTGTCATTGAACTTGAAAGAGGTTTACAACTCAAAAGCAGTAGTTTTAGTGCCCGGTGGTGGAACGTTTGCTATGGAAGCAGTTGCTCGGCAGTTTGGTATTGATGCCGACGTTTTAGTTATTAGAAATGGATGGTTTTCTTACAGGTGGAGCCAAATTTTTGAGACGTCGGCAAACGCTCGGACAACAACGGTGGTTAAAGCTAGGATGATTGGAAATGAATCCGTGGCGCCTTTTAGACCTGCTGAGGTAGATGACGTAGTAAATAAAATAAAAACAGATAGGCCAAACATAGTTTTTGCGCCACATGTTGAAACATCGGCAGGAGTTATTCTACCCGATGAATACATAAAGAAAATTTCCACAGCTGCTCATGAGGTTGGCGCTCTTATGGTCCTGGACTGTATTGCATCTGGCTGTGTCTGGATAGATATGGAAGATTGTGGTGTTGATGTTTTAATCTCTGCCCCCCAGAAAGGTTGGTCGGCCTCACCCTCAGCTGGATTAGTGATGCTATCCGAAAGAGCCGTAGATAAAATTGAAAAAACAAATTCCGACAGCTTCGCAATAGATTTGAAAAAATGGTTTTCTATAATGCAAACGTATGAAAATGGTGGACATGCTTATCATGCAACCATGCCTACAGATGCTCTAAGAGCCTTCAGAGATACGGTTTTAGAAACTCGAGAATTTGGCTACGAGAAATTAAAACTGGCGCAGTGGGAACTTGGAGACAAAGTCCGTAATTACTTATCGCGAAAAGGCATTAAATCAGTAGCCGCGGACGGGTTTGAAGCACCCGGCGTAGTAGTCAGCTATACACAAGATAATGATATCCAAAATGGATCAAAATTTGCTGCAAAAGGCATGCAAATTGCCGCGGGCGTTCCACTCGCATGTGATGAGCCAGAAGAATTTAAAACATTTAGATTGGGTTTATTTGGCCTTGATAAACTTTACGATGTGGAGGGTACATTTAAACGGTTAACGTCAGTTTTGGACCAGGTACTTTAAGCTTATCTATAACCTAGCCCTAATTTCATAGCGTTGTTTTTTATCGAAGCGATCTGGAATAAATTTTCCAATCCAAAGGCCCTAATGTTTTGGACAGCTTTATTTCCCGAAATAGATATTTGATTTAAAGTGCTTACGCCAATAACTCTTTTCCTTATATCGGATATTCGGCTTTTTTGATATTGATCCAATGCGTAAGTTGTTCCTAACTCATCAGGATATTTTTTATCTAGGTCACTCAAAAATTTTATATCTGCTAGACTCATGTTTAACCCTTGAGCGCCTATTGGTGGAACAACGTGCGCCGTTTCTCCAATTAAAGCTAGTCTTTGAGAATAAATTCTATCTGCGATTTGAGATATAATTGGCCACAAGCTTCTATTACTGACAAGCTTTAATGGTCCTAGTATGTTGCAAGACCTTATTGTCATCTCAATCTCAAACTTTTTAATTTCCATTTCCATGAGTTTCTTTGCTTTTTCACCGTTTTCCATCCAAACAATAGCGGATGAAGGTGTGCCCTCATAATCTGGTAATGGAACAAGGGTAAAAGGACCTCCTGAATTATGGATTTCTGTTGAAATATTTTTATGTGGTATGGAATGTGTTACAGCAAAAGCTAAAGCTTTTTGTCCAAACCTATGGGTTTTTATAGAAATACCAGCCTTTTCTCTGAGAATAGAGTTTCTTCCATCCGCTGCGATAACCAATTTTGCTTTTACTGTATTACCGGAGGAAAGTTTTACATATGCTACTGAATCTCTACTTACAAAATCTACTGCGCTGGTACCATTCATCAACTCACAGTTTATCTGACAGTCAATTAGATGTTTAAGCGCTTTACGCATCAACGAGTTTTTTACATTCCATCCAAATGGTAAATCTGAAACCTCAGCAGATTTAAATTCTTTCTGGCTTTTGATTTTGTCCCCTTCTTGAGTGCCGGAAGAATCTATTATTTTCATTACCTCTAACGGCATTGCAAAATCCTCAATAGTCTCCCAAACGCCCAGTGTTTCGAGGAATAATTTTGAAGGCTGAAGATAGGCTGTAGTCCTGTAATCTAATTTTGTATTATCTGAATGAGTGAATGGATCGGCGATAATTACATTTCTTCCAGCTTTAGAATAGCTTAGGGCAGCTATCGAACCAGCTAGTCCGGCTCCAGCGATAAACACATCTGTTTCTATCATACAATACTCCCTAAATTATCTTTAAATTTAGGTTATTTTTTTTATTTTAAAGGATTCAAGGTAATCTGTCGCAGAAAATCTGATAAATTTTTTACTGAATGAGTAACATATTCTTTGTTTGACTGTATATCGCTCACAAGAATAGTTTTGAGGCCCAATTTAAACGGTACTTCTAAATTTCTTACTTCGTCTTCAAACATCACAGATCTGTTGTGAACGATACTTGCTTTCGAAAAAATTATTTCAAATGCTTTGGAAAAAGGTTTGGGAACATAATCTGCATCTTCGATACCATAAATTTCATCAAAGGCATCAAGTAACCCTCGGTATTTTAAGACCTCACGAGCATAAGGCACGGTTCCATTTGTGTAGACCAGTTTTCTTCCAGGTAACTTATTCAATGCACTTAATAATTTTGGATCTTTAGCTAGTGCGGAAAAATCAATATCATGTACAGTGCTTAGAAAATCTTCTGGGTCCACTTTGTGATTTTGCATCAGTCCAGCTAAAGAGGTGCCATATTTTTTCCAGTATTCCGCTCTCATTTTATCTGCTGCAATTTTATCAACGTCTAAAAGGTTCATGATGTAATTTGACATTTTTACATTTATTTGACTGAACAAGTCCGTCGATGCTGGATATAAAGTATTATCAAGATCAAAAATCCAGCAATCAATTTCAGCAAAATTTGTCACTTTTCAATATCCACTGTGTTATTTTTTAATCTTATTTGTTTTTCTTGCTTTTACGCCGGAAGCTTGCTTATCTGGGTCAACTAATGGGAACGTTTAATGTCATTAATTCGCCAACAAAACAAGGATGCCTATAGTTTAATATTAGAAGCAATAGATATAGGTATTTATAAACCAGGAGATCGCCTCGTTGAGAGCGATTTAGCTGATAGTTTTGGCGTGTCACGGACACCAATCCGTGAAGCTTTGCAGAGATTAGAAACCCAGTCGTTGTTAACAAGGGATGGTAGAAGCTTAATCGTTTCTTCACTAGACCATAGTCAGATGGCTGAACTTTATATTGTCAGAGCTGAATTGGAGGGGTTAGCAGCTAATTTGGCAGCTAAACACGCTACGATCGAAGAAGTGAAAGTACTCCAAGATATGGTAGATTCTGATCGCAAAATTATCTCTGATCCGTCTGCTTTAGCGAGATCAAACAGACGCTTTCATAAACAAATTCACTTGGCGTCACACAATAGATTTTTGATCAAACAGTTAGATCTAGTGCATCGGTCGATGGCTCTTATGGCCACAACTTCTCTAGCTGCGGATGGCAGAGGTGCAGTCGCTGTCGAAGAACATCAGGCAATAGTTACTGCAATTGCTAAAGGGGGCTCTGAAGAAGCCTCAGAAAAGCTAAGAGATCATATATCCATAGCGTTCATAACCCGCTTAAAACAAGACAGTCTAAAGATAGATTGATCCCAACGTTTAAGTGAGTTTTAATTAGATATAAA
This sequence comes from Paracoccaceae bacterium, assembly GCA_003332035.1. Taxonomy (GTDB): domain Bacteria; phylum Pseudomonadota; class Alphaproteobacteria; order Rhodobacterales; family Rhodobacteraceae; genus Salinivivens. The sequence goes on along the minus strand of QOQI01000007.1, from coordinate 5,312 downwards.
CCATAGATCAGTTTTAAATGATTTCTATTCCATTGTAGCTACAAATTGATTGAATAAATAAAAGCTATCCTGTGGACCTGGACTAGCCTCCGGGTGGTGTTGTACAGAAAAAACAGGTCTATTTGACATTTTTATTCCACAGTTTGAGCCATCAAAAAGCGAAACATGTGTTTCTTCAACACCTTCAGGTAGGGTTTGAGCGTCTACTGCAAAGCCATGGTTCATTGATGTGATTTCTACCTTTCCAGACTTATGCTCTTTAACAGGATGGTTAGCACCGTGATGACCATGGCTCATTTTTATTGTCTTAGCGCCTAAAGCAAGTGCCAGCATCTGGTGCCCTAAACAAATCCCGAAGATCGGTAGGTCAGTATTCTTTAATAACTGCTCTATTACTGGAACAGCATACTTACCAGTGGCTGCTGGGTCACCTGGTCCATTGGATAGGAAAACCCCTTCAGGTTTATGCGCAAGAACCTCATCTGCTGAACATGAAGCAGGCAAAACTGTTACTTCGCAACCTGCAGATGACAGACATCGAAGTATATTTCGTTTGGCCCCATAATCAATGGCAACAACTTTATGTTTCGCCTGTTTTTGTCTTTTGAAGCCTTTTGGCCATGCCCAGCGCATTTCATCCCATTTGTAGGTTTGTTGACAGGTAACTGTTTTTGCTAGATCTAAGCCCTCTAAACCGGAAAAATTTTTAGCTTTGTTTATAAGGTCTGCAGTATCAAACACACCATTTGAGTTATGAGATAGTGCTACATGTGGTGCCCCTAACATTCTTATAGCTCTTGTTAAGCGCCTGGTATCAACTCCGCCCATTGCCAATAAATTATATTTTTTTAACCAGTCAGATAAATGTTCCAATGATCTCCAGTTTGAGGGCTGGGTTGGATCCCACTTAACAATCAAACCTTCGGCAGCTGGTTCTTGAGCTTCAGAATCTTCGGTATTTACTCCAACATTACCAATATGCGGAAAGGTAAAGGTTACAATTTGGCTTGCATAAGAGGGATCAGTAAGGATTTCCTGATATCCTGTTATCGACGTATTAAAACAAAGTTCAGCGGTTGTTTCACCAGTTGCGCCGAAACCTTTACCGAAAAATAAAGTTCCGTCTGCTAGTGCAAGGCAAGCGGTAGGCTTTTTTGATGGGATAGAGTTTGTCATTGCGACTCTTTACCTTATTTGATCGCAAACTATGATTATGAACAAGAAGGGTCAAGATTGCCTTCGCAGGTTTTTAACTCAAATTCGCTTGCTAAGTTCATATTTTTTTTGTACCGATCGTTCCGAAATCAAAAAAGGTTAATCCTATGGAACTCCGATCTCGCATAAATGCAGCTATGAAGCAGGCGATGAAAGATAAATCCACAGAACGACTTTCAACAATTCGTTTGATAAACGCTGCAATCAAAGATCGAGATATTGCAGCTCGGACGGAGGGTAAGGAAAATGGTGTTGGAGATGGTGAGGTGTTGGCCATACTTGCTAAAATGACGAAACAGCGTCAAGAAAGCGCTAAAACATATGAAGAAGCGGGCAGGCTTGATCTATCTGAACGTGAATTATCCGAAATAAAAGTCATAGAAGAGTTTTTACCCCGACAATTGACAGATGATGAAATTCACTCTGCTCTGGCGGAAGCGATCGATAAGGTAGGCGCTGAGTCGATACGCGATATGGGAAAGGTCATGGCTGCGCTAAAAAGTAAGTATGCAGGGCAAATGGATTTTGGAGCGGTTGGTGCCTTAGTTAAAAGTAATTTATCGAATTAGGCTTTACTGTTTAAGTTATTCAGCAAACGATTTAAATCGTCAAAAAGGTCTTTTCGTTCTTCTTCACCTAGAAATGAACCCAACTCAACCTCACGTCCATTTCCGCTCAAAGTGATATAGTTCGTAACAGGTCCTTCTCTTTCGTAGATTCTTAATTTAGCCCAGTATGGAGAGCAAACCCACTCTTTTTGTTTTCCACTCGGATCCTGCCTTATCAAGACAATCTCTTCTTTATAAAGCGTCAATTGTTCAAGAATTTGTCGGTCATTGAGGCTTCTTCTTAAAGCAAACCAAATCCCCATCAAAGTTACAAATAAAAAGGGAAATAGCCCCCAAAATACCTTGGTTCCCAACACGTTAAATAGCGGGATGGAGATTAGGGTAAATGTCGTACCTAAGAAGAAAACAAAACCTTTTGGTTTAAGTGAATTATAGGGCCAAAGTTCGATAGTCGCTGTCTTGCCTAAAGTTACTTCATTATTAATAATATAAGGCATATTAAGTGGCTCTTATTAATCCGACTTATCGGTATTAAGCAGAAAGAACGAATAAGGCCTCCAATTTACTGGAGGCCTTAGTTATCAGATACAATTAATGAGCAGAAGACTTATCCCATTCTTCCTGCTTTGGCAGTATTTCAAAAGTATGCTCGGGTGGAGGTGATGGTAAAGTCCACTCCAAAGTATCTGCATACTCATTCCAAGGATTGGGCCTTGTTTCTTTCTTACCAGCAACAATCGCATAAATTACCACTACAAAGAAAAACACGAATGAAGCAAATGATAAGAAGGCTCCATAGGATGAAACTTTGTTCCATAAAGCGAACGCTTCTGGGTAATCAATATAACGGCGAGGCATACCTTGGCGACCCAAGAAATGTTGAGGAAAAAATGTTAGATTTGAGCCTATAAACATAGTCCAAAAATGAAGTTTACCTGCCCACTCTGGGATCACTTTCCCAGTCATTTTGGGGAAGTAAAAGTATATTCCTGCGAATATCGTAAAAACAGCTCCCAATGACATTACGTAATGAAAGTGTGCCACCACATAGTATGTATCGTGGTAGGCCCGATCAACGCCTGCTTGGGCTAAAACAATTCCAGTAACCCCACCAAGCGTAAATAGAAACAAAAAACCAAATGCCCACAGCATGGGCGTTTTGAATTCAATTGATCCACCCCACATCGTGGCAATCCATGAAAATATTTTAATACCTGTCGGTACCGCAATCACCATGGTTGCAAGCATAAAATATGATTGCTGGGTTAAGGACATTCCGACGGTATACATGTGGTGTGCCCATACAACGAAACCGAGCGCGCCAATAGCTATTAATGCCCATACCATTGGCAAATAGCCAAAAATAGGCTTTCTGGAAAATGTGGCGATCACGTGCGATATTAGTCCAAAGCCTGGTAAAACAATAATATAAACTTCTGGGTGCCCAAAGAACCAAAGAATGTGCTGGTATAATATGGGGTCTCCACCACCGGCTGGGTCAAAAAAGGTTGTTCCAAAATTTCTATCTGTAAGAAGCATCGTTATGGCACCAGCCAATACTGGGAGTGCCAAAAGTATTAACCATGCGGTGACAAATATCGACCATGAAAACAAAGGCACTTTAAATAGTGTCATTCCAGGAGCACGCATGTTTAAGAATGTTGTAATCATATTTATAGCGCCTAATATTGACGACGCTCCTGACACGTGCACAGCAAAGATAGCTAGGTCCATTGACATACCACCTTCGTTTACCGACAGTGGAGGATAAAGTACCCAGCCAACGCCAGCCCCCAATTGGTCATTACCACCCGGGGACAGCACGGAACATATAGCTAGCGTTGTACCGGCTACATACATCCAAAAGGAAAGGTTATTCATTCTTGGAAACGCCATGTCTGGTGCTCCAATTTGTAAAGGCATAAAGTAGTTACCGAAACCACCAAAAAGTGCCGGAATAACTACAAAAAACATCATCAAAATGCCGTGCCCAGTAATTAGCACATTCCATAGGTGACCGTTTGGAGTACATTCACCGATGCCTGCAGCAGTCAGTCGCATTCCTTCCATACACATGAATTGAACGCCTGGCTCCATTAATTCCAGTCTCATGTAAATCGTGAATGTTACCGCAACAAACCCTACCAGTGCTGAAACGACAAGGTATAAAACACCTATATCTTTGTGGTTTGTTGACATAAACCAGCGTGTAAAGAATCCGCGCTGATCTTCATGTTCATGGCCGTGGATGGCTGCGTCTGCCATATTTGCCTCCTAATAATATTATAGTCAGTGACTCGTTTTTTTTGACTTCCCAGTTGTATGTAATTCGCTGGAGCAGAAACAGCAATGATCGTATTTGCCGCAGATGAAAAAAAATGTTTGTTTTTATTAATTTGTATGACTTTTTAGGCTGATATTCATCAGATTGTTTCAAAATACTTTAGAAAAAGATTTTCTTAGCGCATTATCTAAATCTGTCATTGAGACTGGTAAACCTAAATCTACTAGACTAGTCACGCCATGTTCCTTAATGCCGCAAGGCACTATACCCTGAAAATGGCTCAAATCTGGATCAACATTTATCGATAAACCATGAAGAGTTACCCATTTTCTTAAGCGAACGCCGATTGCTGCTATTTTTTCTTCTTTTAGAAGTCCGCCGTTACTCCTAGGTTTATCAGGCCTTTCAACCCATATCCCGACACGCCCACTACGGCTTTGGCCAACAACATTAAATTCCGCTAGTGTGTGGATAATCCATGCTTCGAGATTTTTGACAAACTTTTTGATATCTTTTCCTCGTTTATTTAAATCGAGCATCACGTAAACAACTCGTTGGCTGGGCCCATGATAAGTGTACTGCCCACCACGTTTTGTTTCAAAAATAGGAAATCGATTTGGTTCGACAAGATCCTTTTTATCCGCGCTGGTTCCGGCAGTATAAAGAGGAGGATGTTCCAATAACCAGATCTTTTCACCAGCCTCGCCGCTGATCATTTTCCCTACGTGATTGTCCATTTTCTCAAGCGCGGTATCATAATCTACTTCGCTGTCACTAATTTCCCATTGAACCATCTTATAATTTTTTCCTAGGTTAATCTTTCCTTTAAATAAGTAAATCTGGCAGAGTATATTTAAAGAAGAACAACTGATTATTTTATTTACAGATATACACAAACTTTAATTTTTAGGAATTACTTTAGAAAAATTACTGGGTTTTTTATAGTTGTTAAATTGAAAGATTTATCTTTTCAAAAATAATAGCAGAGGATAAAGACTAAGGACACGGTGTGCGGCCGTGGCGGAATTGGTAGACGCGCAGCGTTGAGGTCGCTGTTCTTTAACCGGAGTGGAAGTTCGAGTCTTCTCGGCCGCACCATTTTCTGATTTTTTGGATTTTGTTGCATAAAAGCCCTATTCCGAAAGGTCTTGGTCAATTGAGCAGTAGTCCCCATTGAAATAAAGCAAAGGTGATCCGTCATCTGACTGAAAGTCGATCACCTCCCCAAAAATAACCAGATGGTC
>QOQI01000006.1 GCA_003332035.1 Paracoccaceae bacterium | reverse complement strand
AACAATATTAATTCATATTTTTCAACCTCAATCCAGCTTGCCTTTTCGATTTATCAACAATATATCGCAGATTATGATGGATCAACTAGCAAATAGATCAACAATTCCTGAAGAAATTTCCCGCCGGCGAACCTTTGCGATTATTTCGCATCCCGATGCTGGAAAAACTACTTTGACTGAAAAATTTTTACTCTTTGGTGGTGCTATTCAAATGGCAGGGCAAGTTCGGGCAAAGGGTGAAGCACGTCGAACAAGATCAGATTTTATGCAAATGGAGAAAGATCGTGGAATTTCAGTTTCCGCTTCAGCCATGTCTTTTGATTTTAAAAACTTTCGGTTCAACCTTGTCGACACGCCCGGTCATAGCGATTTTTCAGAAGATACTTATCGTACATTAACAGCAGTTGATGCTGCTGTAATGGTAATAGATGGAGCTAAAGGTGTAGAAAGTCAAACCCGAAAACTTTTTGAAGTTTGTCGTTTGAGGGATCTGCCAATATTTACTTTTTGTAATAAGATGGACAGAGAAAGCAGAGATATTTTTGAAATTATTGACGAAATTCAAGAAAATCTAGCGATAGATGTTACTCCCGTCAGTTGGCCGATTGGTATTGGTCAAGACTTTATAGGCTGTTATGATCTAATAAATGATAGTTTAGAGCTTATTGATAAAGCAAATCGGAATCTTGCTGTAGAATCTATCAAAATAGCTGGTTTAGAAGATCCAGAACTACAAAAACATGTGCCAAACGACCTTTTGACAAAACTAGTTGAAGAGGTCGAAATGGTAAAAACCCTTTTACCAAAACTAGATAAAAAATCTATTCTTGAGGGCCACTTGACGCCCATTTGGTTCGGATCTGCGATAAACTCTTTTGGCGTTAAAGAACTTATGAACGGGCTGAGTGAGCTTGCTCCAGAACCGCAGATTCAAAAAGCTATACCTAGAGAAATATTACCGGAAGAGAAGAAAGTATCGGGGTTTGTTTTTAAAGTTCAAGCTAATATGGATCCAAAACATAGAGATCGAGTAGCATTCGTAAGAGTGGCTTCAGGACATTTTAGACGTGGAATGAAACTAACCCACGTCAGGACCAATAAGCCGATGGCAATTTCAAACCCTGTTATGTTTCTTGCTTCCGATAGGGAATTAGCAGACGAAGCTTGGGCTGGAGACATAATAGGTATACCTAATCATGGTCAACTTAGAATTGGTGACACACTTACACAAGGAGAAGCACTGAGGGTGAGCGATATACCCTCATTTGCACCTGAACTTTTACAATCCTGCAGAGCAGCAGATCCCTTAAAGTCTAAACATTTAGAAAAAGCTTTGATGCAATTTTCTGAGGAAGGCGCCGCTAAGGTTTTTAAGCCAAACATTGGGTCGGGATTCATCATTGGGGTTATTGGACCTTTACAATTTGACGTCTTAGCTAGCAGAATAGAGTTAGAATATGGTTTACCCGTACGATTTGAGGCGTCTCAGTTTAATTCTGCTCGATGGGTTTCCGGGAATAAAACTGATTTGGATAATTTTTCATCAGAAAACAAACAACATATTGCTACTGATCACGATAACGATCTTGTATTTTTAACCCGTCTTCAATGGGATATCGATCGCGTAGAGCGTGACTATCCACAAATTCATCTCTCTGCCACAAAAGAGATGATGAGTTAGACTATCCTTTACTTTAAAACGAAGTCATCGCTCAAAAGAAATCAACCTGTTGACCTATAGTGTTGATTTAATTAGTAGGAAAATAGAATATGTATGTTAAGGCACGATTAAAATTTAGAAACCATGGATGTTTATGGAATTATTTTCCGACTTAAAACTTAGCCCAAAAATTTTAAAAGCCGTCAAAGACGCTGGATATGAAAAACCAACTCCAATTCAAGAGAAGGCGATCCCAGCGGCTTTAGATGGAAAAGATGTTTTGGGGATAGCGCAAACTGGAACTGGTAAAACTGCTAGCTTCACATTACCAATGATAAACTTGCTATCGCGCGGCCGTGCCCGAGCTCGTATGCCAAGATCCTTAGTCTTATGTCCTACTAGAGAATTAGCGGCCCAGGTGGCAGAAAATTTTGACACTTACGCAAAAAACTTAAAGTTGAGTAAAGCACTTTTAATTGGAGGTGTAAGCTTTAAAGAACAAGATATTCTAATTGACAAAGGCGTTGACGTTTTAATCGCGACGCCAGGCAGACTAATTGACCATTTTGAAAGAGGAAAGTTACTTTTAACGGGCGTACAAGTGATGGTAGTTGACGAAGCCGATAGAATGCTTGACATGGGATTCATACCAGACATTGAGCGCATATTTAAATTAACTCCCTTTACTAGACAAACCCTTTTCTTTAGCGCGACCATGGCGCCAGAAATTGAAAGAATAACAAACACGTTTCTATCTGCACCCGTGAGAGTCGAAATAGCACGGCAAGCGACTGCATCAGAAAGCATAAAGCAATCAGTGGTAATGTTTAAACCTAAACGAAAAGACAAAGAGGCCTCAGAAAAACGCCAGCTGTTAAGACATTTAATTGATTTAGAGGGAACAAATTGCACCAACGCTATCGTTTTTTGCAACAGAAAAACCGATGTGGATATTTGCTCTAAATCTTTAAATAAATATGGATATCAAGCTGCTCCAATACACGGCGATTTGGACCAGACAAAGAGAACAGAAACATTAGAAAGTTTTAGAGAGGGAGATCTACGGATTTTAGTTGCTTCTGACGTAGCAGCTAGGGGACTTGATATTCCATCAGTTAGCCATGTATTTAATTTTGATGTTCCGATCCAAGCAGAGGATTATGTACATAGAATAGGTCGAACAGGTCGTGCAGGACGTGAAGGTACAGCGATAATGATCTGTAACAATAGAGATCAAAAAAACTTTTTGAACGTTGAAGCTTTGTTACAAAAAGAAATTCCACGTACAAATTCTTCTGATGAGTACAGTAGTGCTAAGCAAATAAAAAATGACAATTTGAAAAGCAAAAGCGTTAGTACTGAGGAGTACTTGACACCAGATAAGGAAATAAAGACAAAAAACACTAAAAAGCACCAAAAATCAGAAAATAATAATAGAATTATTGGTCTAGGCGAACATACGCCAGGTTTTTTATCTCAAAGCTTTAATGATCGCCTTGCCAGTTAATTAAGTAAGGCGACTTATAATTACGCTAACTTCTGGCTTTTTACCAATCTCAGTTAAAGCTGTTTGGCGAGCAATACGTTTTATATCTTTTTCCAGCTTGTCATCGTCTTGAATTACACTGGGCTTAGATCGACCTATATATTGGCTTAGGTCTTCTTCCAAGACGTCTATAACATTACAGTCCGATTGGCCAACATCTGGCAAGCCCCGTATTTCACACCAGGGTTCTCCTAGCATGTCATCATTCTCATCAAAAATAATATTCACAAGTATTATTCCATTGATAGCAAGCTTTATGCGATCCCGAACAATGCCATCTAGGGCACCAAATTTTGTAGTGCCATCTAAATACAACCTACCAGTATCTACGTGATCAACTACCTTAAGTTGGTTTCCCGAAAGGTCCACCATCATACCATTCGAAGCTAATAAACAAGAAATACCTTTCGCCTCAGCTAATTTTATATGTTCACGCAAATGCCGGTGTTCACCGTGCATAGGCAATAAAAACTGCGGTGACACAATCTCATGAATCTTTGATAGTTCTGGCCTATTTGCATGACCTGATACGTGATATTTCCCAGAGCTGTCGTCAACAACATCAACTCCTTTTTCGGATAGTTGATTTATTATTTTAATAACGCCACGCTCATTACCGGGTATTGTTTTTGATGAAAATAAGAAAAGATCACCCGCACTCAATGCCATTCCCTGATATTTTCCATTAGCAAGTTGAGCAGACGCTGCCCGTCTTTCTCCCTGTGATCCAGTTACAATCAGTAGAAGGTTTCTCTTTGGAACTGCCCTAGCATCCTCTGGGGATATTAACTTTGGGAAGTCAGATAATATGCCGGCCTCAAGAGAAACTTCAATCATTCTCTTCATTGCCCTACCCATTAAACAAACCGATCTACCTGCTTCTTCAGCAGCTTCCGCAATTGATTTGATCCGCGCCACATTACTAGCAAATGTAGTTGCAACAACCATTTCAGAACAGTTTTCTATCAGTTTTTTAATTTCCGGCGCAACTTCTGATTCTGAACGACCTTCGTTCTCAGAAAATACATTGGTACTGTCACATATGAATGCTCGTATACCTGGGGAGCAAACTTTTTGCCACATTTCATGGTCAAAAGCCTCACCTACAACAGGATTCTCATCTAACTTAAAATCGCCACTATGAATTAATCTACCTTTGGGAGTATCAATTACCAAGGCGCTACTTTCGGGTATAGAATGTGGTACTGGTAAATAAGAAACCTCAAACGGTCCAACTTTTGTGGTATCAGGCCAAGAAGATACTACGTTGACAATTGGGCCGCTTTGGCCATTCTCTTCTAACTTTCGGCGCGCTATTTTGGATGTAAAATTTCTAGCATAAACTGGTGCGCCCAATTCAGACCAAAGATGCCCAAGTGCTCCTATATGATCTTCATGCGCGTGTGTGATAAAGATTGCATCAAGTTGATTACGTCGGTCTTTAAGCCATGAAATGTCAGGAAATATTAAGTCGACACCAGGTGTTGTATCCATATCTGGAAAAGCAACTCCCAAATCAACGACTATCAATCGCTCGTTATCCTTAGGCCCATAACCATAAACATAGAGGTTCATGCCAATCTCACCAGCACCGCCTAATGGCAAATAGATTAATCGATCTTTACTCATAAACTATCAATATTTTTATTATGATCAAAAATCAGTCGAAGGCCGTGCATAGTTAAATTTTCCTCTACGTCCTCAAATAATGCTTCTGTTGATTGAAGCAACGGAGCTAGTCCACCTGTCGCAACAATTCTCATAGCTTCTTTTTTTTCTTCTTTTATTTTTTTACAAATTTCTTTTACTAAACCGATATAACCCCAAAAAACTCCAGACTGCATGCAGGAAACTGTATTTCTTCCTATAACCTCTTTGGGTTTCGCAATATCGACATGCGGCAAAGCCGCAGCCATTTGATGGAGCGCCTGAAGTGATAAATTGACACCAGGCGCTATTACCCCACCTACATAAGCACCGTCATGATCAACTACATCAAAAGTGGTGGCGGTTCCAAAATCAACAATAATCAAATTACCACCAAAAAGATTATAACCAGCCACTGAATTAACAATTCTATCCGGGCCTACCGCCGTACCAGAATCAACTCGAACATCTATCGGTATTTTGCATTCCGACTTACCGACCACAATCGGACGTGTATTGAAATAACGATCAGATAAAACCCTTAAGTTAAAAACAACTCGGGGAACCGTGGATGAAATTATTACATCGGTAATATTGGCCTTTATCTTTTGTAGTGACATTAATGTTGATAACCATACAAAATATTGATCAGCAGTTCTTTGATGGTCAGTAGCCGTACGCCAGGTTGAAACAAATTTAGTTCCATCCCAAATTGAAAAAATTGTGTTTGTATTTCCACAATCAATGGTAAGAAGCATAATATTCTACCCAATAATTAAAAAAAAATTTCAGCTGCAGCAATTTTATTTTTTTCACCGTTATTTAAAATTATCAACTGCCCTTTTTCATCGATAGAGTCAAATATACCATGATACTCAAAATTTGGAGTACAAACTAATATTTCTTTCCCAATTTTTGCTGCACGCTCAGTCCAAATCTCACGAATTTTAGAAAAACCCAATGTTCTAAATTGATTTTCACGGAGAGAAAAATGATGTGCAATCGACTTAGATAAATCTATTGGATCTAAATTAATATTAGTCTCATCTAATATAGAACTAGGTTCTGTTGTAACCCTGTGGTCTTCGGCTAAATTCGGCGCAGATAATAGGTTAACACCAATTCCAATCACTAAAGCTGTAATATTATCAAGAATTTTAGTCTCTAGTAAAATCCCGCATATTTTTTTGCCATTTAGAAGTATATCGTTAGGCCATTTAATAGTAAGTTCATGTTCCCCACCAATGTTTTGACCTATGGCATCAAATACAGATAAGGCCGTCACAAACGATCTTAGAGCCAAACTTTGTAAGTCTTCATCTATTTTAATTAAGATTGAGCCAGAGAAATTACCACTCGGGGCAGCCCAACGGCGATCAAAGCGACCTCGCCCATTTGTTTGCTTCTTTGCAATAACAAAAGTGGGCCTATTAGTAAGTTTTGCTAGTTTTATAGCTTCAGCGTTTGTGCTCTCAGCCTCCTCCAAAATTACAAAGTCGAATTCCATACTTATTTTAATTTAACAAAGAAGATGCCGCAGCCTTCGCCATATCTTCAATCCCAAATAAACTTATAACACCAAAAACCATCATGGCAGCGGATGCTGTCCATATCGTCTTCAAAATAGGGGTTTGTGAATTGTCCAGAGGGCTTTCTGGCATATCACCAAAATAAATTAAATAAACTATTTTAAGATAATAAAAAGCTCCAATTACCGATGCCAAAACTCCCATAATCGCCAAGTAAGTTAAATCAGCATTTACTGCAGCTCTAAGCACCTCAAACTTTGCAAAAAATCCCAGCATGGGTGGAATGCCGGCTAGGCTAAATAATAAAATTAATAATGCTATGGCCTTCCCAGGGTCCGTTTCAGAAATCATCCGCAAAGAGGCTATTTCTGTTACAGACTGTCCATCTCTTTGCATTGACATCAAAATAGCAAAAACACCGATATTCATTGTTATATAAATCGTCATGTACTCTAGAACTGATTGAACTCCAAACTCGGTACCGGCAGCTAAACCAATAAGGGCATATCCCATATGTGATATTGATGAATAAGCTAATAGACGTTTCAAATCGCTTTGCCCTATTGCTGCGAAGGCACCCAGAAACATTGAGAGAATAGAGAGAAGAATGATTATTTGTTGCCAATCCCCTAGAATATTTCCAAAAGCGTCATACATTACCCTCATGAGCAAACAAATCGCAGCCATTTTCGGAACTGTTGCTAAAAAGGCTGTTACTGGAGTTGGAGCACCCTCGTAGACATCTGGTGTCCACATATGAAAAGGAACAGCAGAAACCTTGAATGCCAGGCCAGCGATGACAAGTGCTAACCCAAAAAGCAAGCCTAAAGACGGGGCATCAGCATTTACGTTCTTTAGTATACCATCAAATAGTGTTGTTCCGGAATAACCATATATAAGGGCCGAGCCATAAAGTAATAAGCCTGACGAGAGAGCTCCAAGCACAAAATATTTTAGTCCTGCCTCAGTTGACTTTAAACTATCTCTTTTAAAGGCTGCTATTACATAAAGTGCCAAAGATTGTAATTCTAAACCCATATAAAGAGCCATCAAATCACCTGCTGACACCATAACCATCATTCCGACAACAGAAAGTGCTACTATTAGCGGGTATTCAAACCTAAGAAAGCCTCTTCTTGTCATATACTCTTGTCCCATAATCAGAACAACAGCCCCTGATAATAATATGATTATTTTAGAAAAGCGAGAAAATGCATCGTTAATGAACATACCTCCAAATGCAATTTCAGTCTTATCCGAAGAAAAAATCATCCAAAAAGCAAGCAAGATAAAAACGATAGCAGTAAACCAAGTAACTTTTTGAGCGCCTTCGTCTTTTGAGGTATATACAGCAACAACCAAAGCAACCATTGAGTATACTGAGAGAAATATTTCGGGAAAGATAATACTTAGATCGCTGTAAATCATATTTCTGACCTTCTAATTTTTAACCATTGAGGTTTCTACTAATTTTGAAGCATCAATTTCTTCGTGATAACTAATAACTAAACTCTCAACTGAAGGGCCAATGATATCTAGAACGAGTGCAGGATATACACCCAGTAGTAAAGTAAAAAAAATCAAAGGCGCGAAGACTGTTTTCTCACGAAAGCTCATATCTTTTAAAGACTTTAATGCCTCTTTTATAAGATCACCCATGACAACCCTGCGGTAAAGCCACAAAGCGTAAGCCGCGGATAAAATAACTCCGGAAGTAGCAAACAAAGCAACCCAAGTATTTACTTGGAAAATGCCCACAAGAGTCAAAAACTCCCCCACAAAACCCGAAGTTCCAGGTAGTCCAACATTAGCCATCGTAAAAAACATAAAAATTAAGGCGTAACTTGGCATTATATTTACCAAACCACCATAAGCTTCAATTTCTCTAGTATGCATGCGGTCGTAGATTACACCAACGCATAAAAATAGAGCTCCAGAGATAAAACCATGGCTCAACATTTGAAAAATGGCACCATCTATACCTTGCTGATTTGCAGCAAAAATTCCCATGGTTACATATCCCATATGCGCTACTGATGAGTATGCGATAAGTTTTTTCATATCTTCCTGTACCAGTGCAACCAACGAGGTATAAACTATTGCAATAGCTGATAACCAGAAAACTAGATTTGTCATCTCCGATGCGCCAATGGGAAACATAGGAAGACTAAATCGTAGAAATCCATATCCGCCCATTTTTAAAAGGATTGCGGCCAAAACTACTGAGCCAGCGGTAGGAGCCTGTACGTGGGCATCCGGCAGCCAGGTATGCACAGGCCACATCGGCATTTTCACAGCAAAACTTGCAAAAAAAGCTAAGAATAACAATGTTTGAAAACCGCCTATTATCTCAAATCCTATTAAATCAATTTTGCTGTAATCAAATTTGAAATTCATTAAAGTAGGAATATCAGATGTTCCCGCGACACTGTACATAGAAATCATAGCGATCAACATCAGTACTGATCCAAGAAGCGTATAAAGAAAAAATTTAAAAGATGCATAAATGCGATCTTTGCCGCCCCAAATTCCTATAATTAAAAACATAGGGATCAGACCAGCTTCGAAAAATAAGTAGAAAAGAACTAAATCAAGAGCCATAAAAACCCCCAACATCAGTGTCTCTAATAATAAAAAAGCTATCATATATTCTTTGACACGGTTCTCTAAACTCCAAGATGCCCAAATCACCAGAGGCATCATAAAAGTTGTTAACATAACAAAAAGAATAGATATTCCGTCTACGCCAAGTTTGTAATTTAAACCCATTATCCAATGGTAACTTTCAACCATTTGAAAATTAGTGTTTTGAGGTTCAAACTGAGCTAGGATTAGTAAGGACACAATAAACGTCGCAACCGTAGTAAACATAGCCACTCTTTTACAAACTAGTTGTGCAGCAGCATCTTCTCCCCGCGCAACCATCAGAAGAACAAATGCCGCAAAAGCCGGTATAAAGGTTACCATAGAAAGCAGTGGCTGATCCATATTTATTCAACTCCAACTGAAAAAATCATCAATGACAGCAACACAACGAGGCCTAACACCATACCAAATGCATAAGTAAATATGTAACCAGACTGCAAACGAGTGGAAATGCGTGTCACAAAAGGAACAACACCCATTGCTATACCATTGATCGTTCCATCGATCAGCCCACCGTCACCTTTTTTCCAAAAAAAGCGACCAATAGCTCTCGCTCGAGAAACAAATATAGCGTCGTAAATTTCATCAAAATACCATTTATTTAAAAGCAATTTATATACAGGATCTAAAGTAAATGCCCATTGCGCAGGTTTTTTCTTATCCCAAACGTAGAACCACAGCGCCATAATAAAACCCGTCAGCATAGCTAAAAAAGGGCTTATCTTTACCCAAACAGGGGCATCATGCGCGTCATGTAAAACATGATTATGTTTACCCATAAAAATTGCACCTTTAGGAGGTATAAATTCTTTTATTTCATCATTACTAGTTTTACTGGAATTATCATCAGATGCATTTTGCTTTATCTGATAATATTCACTCTCGATTCCAAAAAATTCGGCAACTTGATAATCTTTTCCAAAAAAACTGGAATACCAGATCATCCCAGACAATATCGCGCCCAGTCCAAGAATTCCTAACGGTATCAACATCACATTCGGACTTTCTTTGGCATGTGAATAAGCATGGCCGTCTCCTTTGGGTTCCCCAAAAAAAGTCATAAACATCAAGCGCCAACTATAAAAACTCGTGAGAAGAGCTGCTACAACCAAAGTCCAAAAAGCAAAACCGGCATCAGTGCCTGCCCAAGCGCTTTCTATAACCGCATCCTTAGAAAGGAACCCAGCAAACCCAAAATGTGTTAACGGTATTCCCACGCCAGTGATTGCGAGTGTGCCTATCATCATAGCCCAAAAGGTATATGGGATTTTTTTTCGAAGTCCGCCATAATTACGCATGTCTTGCTCGTGATGCATCGCATGAATAACTGAACCAGCACCAAGGAAAAGCATCGCCTTGAAAAAGGCGTGAGTAAACAAATGATACATCGCTACCGAATAGGCTCCAACACCTGCGGCTACAAACATATATCCTAATTGAGACATTGTTGAGTAAGCGATTACGCGCTTTATATCATTTTGCACCAAACCAATGGTTGCAGCAACAAAGGCAGTAAAAGCTCCAAGAATTGTTATAAAGCTAAGAGCCGTTGGTGCATATTCCATTAGAGGTGACATTCTACAAACCAGGAAAACACCAGCGGTTACCATTGTTGCTGCGTGGATCAAAGCCGACACTGGTGTTGGCCCTTCCATCGCATCCGGCAACCAGGTGTGTAAAAAAAGTTGAGCAGATTTCCCCATAGCCCCAACGAAAAGAAGAATAGCGATAAAGTTTGCTGCGTTCCAATCAGTCCAAAGAAAAGTAAGAGTTGTATTAGCTAACTTTGGAGCCGCGGAAAAAATATCATCAAAACTTATGCTGTCAGTCAGCATAAATAGACCAAAAATACCTAAGGCGAAGCCAAAATCACCCACCCGGTTAACCACAAAAGCTTTGATAGCTGCAGCATTTGCACTTTGCTTTCGGTAGTAAAATCCAATCAGTAAATAAGAGGCAACTCCGACACCCTCCCAACCAAAAAACATCTGAACTAGGTTATCAGAAGTTACCAACATTAGCATTGTAAATGTAAAAAAGGATAAATAAGCAAAAAATCTTGCTTTATAATGTTCACCCTCTTTCCAGTTTTCATCATGAGCCATATATCCAACGCTATATAGATGAACCAAAGCGGAAACAGACGTTACGACCACCAGCATTATTGATGTTAGTCGATCAAGCCTTATTGACCAGTTAGCTGACAGATCTCCACTGTTTATCCAACGAAAAAGAGTGATTTTTTCAACATCAGAACCATGCGAAAGAAAAATTATCCAACTCAAAAAACATGATATAAATAATAACACTATAGTAAGATATATAGCAGATTTCTCACCTATTGACCGCCAAAAAAACCCACCAATAATTGCCCCTAAAAGAGGTGAAAATAAAATAATTAGTTCCAAAAAATCACCCTTTCATGACGTTAACATCTTCAACAGCAATTGTTCCTCTATTACGGAAAAAGCTGACCAAGATTGCTAAGCCAATCGCCGCCTCAGCGGCGGCCACAGTTAAGACGAATAGTGTAAACACTTGGCCGACTAGATCATTCATGAAACTAGAGAAAGCAACAAGATTAATGTTTACTGAAAGAAGCATAAGTTCGATAGACATTAACAAAATTATGACGTTTTTGCGATTTAAAAAGAGACCGAAAATTCCAATGACGAAAAGTGCCGCTGCGACAGTGAGATAGTGCTCTAACGTTATCATTTTAAATTCTTTCTTCCATCATATAAGATAAACATTTCAAAGCCCCTGCCCTGATTTAATATTCTTCAAAGACAGCGATTTGTCTGGATCACGGTAAATTTGGGCCAAAATGTCCTGACGTTTGACATCTTTCCGATGTCTTAAGGTTAAAACAATTGCTCCAATCATAGCTACAAGCAGGATCAAACCAGCCAATTGAAAAAGGAGAAAATATTTATCGTAAAGCAATAAGCCCAAAGCAGCTGTATTGTGAGTGTCTGATGGCGTCGGTGCCGCCCGGACAGCTTCGGCACCATCTGCGGGAACCCATACAGCTAAGCCCATTGCCAACTCCATCAAAAGAATAACCATTATCAACAAACCTAAAGGTAAATATTTCGCCAAGTCGGCTTTCAAACTGGCAAAGTCTACATCGAGCATCATAACGACAAAGAGAAAAAGAACAGCAACGGCGCCGACATATACAATTATCAAAAGCATGGCCACGAACTCAGCACCCAGCAAAATAAATAGACCTGCAGATGATAAGAAAGACAAAATCAGCCACAGAACAGAATGGACTGGGTTGCGACTTAAAACAGTAAACAAACCACCAGTTATCGTGCTAATCGCAAAAAGATAAAATGCAAAAACTTCTGCACCCATTTTATTTATTCCCATTAATTTTAGATTTTTGAAAGATATCCATTTGCAACCTCAACTTCGCATCTATTTTTCTTTTCATCATTATCGATATGGTGCGTCTATCTCTAAATTACGTGCAATTTGCGCTTCCCACCGCTCACCATTTTCTAAAAGTTTTTCTTTATCGTAAAAAAGCTCTTCTCTGGTTTCCGTAGAAAATTCGAAGTTAGGTCCTTCGACAATAGCGTCTACCGGGCAAGCCTCTTGGCAAAACCCACAATAAATACATTTAGTCATGTCAATATCATAGCGGGTCGTTCGCCTACTGCCATCTTCCCGTGGCTCTGCATCTATTGTAATGGCCTGAGCTGGGCATATGGCCTCACACAATTTACAAGCTATGCATCGTTCCTCACCATTTGGATATCGACGAAGGGCGTGCTCTCCCCTGAACCGAGGACTCAGCGGCCCCTTTTCATTGGGATAATTTATTGTCGCTTTGGGACTAAAAAAATACTTCAATCCAAGCCTCATCCCCGCCCAAACATCAGCTAGAAAAAAGTACTTTACTGCGCGAGTGTAATCAATTTTACCCAAATCAGCCTCCAATCAGGTAACGAGCATAGAAGCCGCCAAAAACTTCAAATTTTGCAAGAAACGCCACAAAAACGACCCAAACTAAAGAGAATGGCAAGAACACTTTCCAGCCTAGTCTCATTAACTGATCGTACCTATAACGGGGAGTTATTGCTTTAATCATTGCAAAAATAAAAAAGAAAAACCCCATTTTTAAAAGCATCCAAAATACCCCATCCGGCAAACCGGGAATTGGAGACAACCACCCACCAAAAAATAAGAGGCTAGTTAGAGCACACATTAAGAAAACCGCGATTAGTTCACCCGCCATGAACAATAAAAATGGCGTGGAACTGTACTCAACTTGAAAACCTGCTACGAGCTCTGACTCGGCTTCTGGAAGGTCGAATGGTGGCCTATTTGTTTCGGCTAATGCTGAAATGAAAAATAAAAATAACATTGGGAAATGGGGTAACCAGTACCAACCAAAAATCCCATAATCAGTATCCTGCGCAGCAACTATCGCGCCAAAATTCATGGACCCCGTAGAAATTATAACACCAATGATCACTAGCCCTATCGAAACCTCATAAGAAATCATTTGAGCAGCAGAGCGAAGAGAACCCAAGAAGGGGTATTTGGAATTAGAAGCCCAACCTCCCATGATAACCCCATAAACTTCAAGTGAAGATATCGCAAAGACATAAAGGATTGCGACGTTTATATTTGAAAGTTGCCAGCCATCATTCAATGGAATTACCGCCCACGCTAGAATGGCCATTACAAATGAAACTACAGGGGCTAAAAAAAATACAAATTTGTCAGATCCAGCCGGAACAACGATTTCTTTGAACACCAATTTCAGCATGTCTGCACCAGACTGCAAAAGTCCGAAAGCACCCACTACGTTTGGTCCTTTCCTCAATTGAACAGCCGCCCAAACCTTTCGATCAGCGTAAATCAAAAAGTAAGCTGAAAGGAGTAAAAATACTGCCATAAGTAAGCCCTGGCCTATTAAAATAAGCGCAAAACCAAAATTGGAGGACATTAGATCCGACAGCACCGATCCAATAATCGTAAATAAATGTGAAAATATTTCTGTCATTTAGATTAAAACCGTTTCATTCTGCCGCTAGTTTAGAATTGGCTCTGGCTTTTGCATTAGCAGATAAGTCAGACATTACGCTAGAAGCCCTTGCAATTGGGTTTGTCAGGTAAAAATCACTTATAGAGTTTATAAAATCTCTCTCTACCATCTTACCCACTTTTAGTGGCTTCCATTCATTAAATGGAACCTCATCCAATCGCTCTAAGTCTGGGTATAAACCGATTAACAGCTTTCTCAGCTGAGTAAGGTTATCAAAGGGCAAGCTATCACCTAGTTCTTCGGACAAAGCTCTAAATATAGCCCAGTTTTCTTTTGCTTCACCCGGCGCAAAATTTGCTCTATTACTGACTTGAGTACGACCTTCAGTGTTTACAAATATTCCATTTTCTTCTGTATAGGCAGCAGCTGGAAAAATAATATCTGCATTATGCGCCCCTCGATCACCGTGACTTCCTTGATAAATAACAAAGCCACTCTGAGGTAGTTCGATTTCATCGGCACCCAGGTTGTATATCACATCTGCTTTTGCAATCTCTGCGTTTATTTCGCCATCTGCAACAGCGCCAATATCCAAGGCACCAACTCTAGATGCTGCAATATGTAAATTTAAAAACTTTGAACCTGTTTTTTCGACTAACTCCATAACCTTAGCTAAAACAGACAATCCGTCTTCATCCGTGATAGCACCTTGCCCCAATATCACCAGACTTTCATGATCTCCTGCTTTCAAGGCTTCACCTTTGATTAAATCTTTTAAAGCTTTTCTACCTGTTCCACAGTGGTGATATTCATAAGTTAAGTCGGAAGGTTCTCCTACAAGTTTTATTTCTGCTCCATTTAGCCATGCTTTCCTAATGCGCGCATTCAAGGTTGGAGCTTCGTCCCGCGGATTGGACCCTATTATATAAATAGTTTTGGCTGTATCTATTTCTGCAATCAAAGCCGTTCCCACATACGCACTTCGATTGTCGCTAGGAAGTTTGGCTTTATCCAAGCGGCACTCAACTGAGCCACCCAATCCCTCAACCAGCTGTTTCATCGCAAACGTAGCTTCTACAGAGACTAGATCACCAACAAGACCAAATATTTTTTTATCAGCTATTTCTGATTTTGCCTTCTTTAAAGCTTCAGCCCAGGTCGCCGCGCGTAACTTTCCATCTTCTCGTATATAAGGCTTATCTAGTCTTTGGCGCCTTAATCCATCCCAAACAAAACGAGTTTTGTCAGAAATCCATTCTTCGTTAATGCCGTCATGATTACTAGGCATTATACGCATAACTTCTCTACCTTTCGTATCGACCCTAATATTTGATCCCAACGCATCCATAACATCTATGGTTTCTGTTTTGCTAAGCTCCCAAGGACGCGCCGTGAAAGAATACGGCTTGGAGGTGAGCGCTCCAACAGGGCATAAATCAATAATATTTCCTTGCAAATTGCTTTCTAATGTTTCGCCCAAATAACTCGTAATTTCACTATCCTCACCTCGACCCGTTTGACCCATTTGCGAACCGCCCGCCACTTCGGTTGTAAAACGCACACAACGAGTACAGCTAATACAACGGGTCATGTGAGTTTCCACTAATGGGCCAAGATCTAAATCATCTGAAGCTCGTTTTGCTTCCCGAAAACGTGAGAAATCAACACCATAAGCCATAGCTTGATCTTGCAAATCGCACTCTCCACCCTGATCACATATTGGACAATCAAGTGGATGATTAATTAACAAAAACTCCATTACACCTTCTCGAGCTTTCTTAACCATTGGGGAGTTGGTCTTTACTACTGGAGGCTGGCCATCCGGACCCGGGCGCAGGTCTCGCACTTGCATCGCGCAAGATGCAGCTGGCTTCGGAGGGCCTCCCACTATTTCAACCAAACACATTCGACAGTTTCCGGCAATTGAAAGACGTTCATGATAGCAAAAACGTGGAATCTCTATTCCGGCTTCCTCACAAGCCTGAATCAACGTCATTGATCCCTCTACTTGTAACTCAACTTCATCAATTATAACTTTACGCTCATCGGTCATAAGGTTAACACTCAATCCCTGTAAATTTTTTCCAAAACACCACATTTTTGAATTCATCAAAATAAGCAAATATGCTAATTCTAAAAACTAAGTTTAAAAAAATCAGCACACAAATTCTCATTATACATCACACTGTCCGCTGAGTTTTAAAACTCGGCCAGTTAAACTTATATCCTCATCATCTGGACCCAAAAACCATTTAATATCAGAAGTACCGAAAACTTTTATACAAAACCTTGTTGCCTCATATCTACCAGCCTCTCGAGCTCCTGACAGGGACCTGCTTGCACGCCTAACGGTTAAGTCAAACGAACGGTCGTCTGCCTTATTTCTTACTAATTTGTAGGGAAAGTAGTACCCTTCAAAAGATACCTTATTCTCCTCAAGAGTTAGTGGATTTGAACAACCCAGCAAGATCAGACAGGAACACAAAATTAATATCATCACAAAATATCGGGTTCCAAGCCACTTTGTAACTATAGCAGAGTTCATTGTGCGGCCACCAAAATATTTTGCTTTGATACTTGTCTCTTCAAGCGGTCCTCAATTTCCTCTCGAAAATTTCTTATAAGTCCCTGTATAGGCCATGCTGCAGCATCACCAAGGGCGCAAATTGTATGACCTTCTACTTGTTTTGTAACATCCAGAAGCATATCAATTTCGCTAGGGTCCGCATTGCCATTTACCAATCGCTCCATCACACGCATCATCCATCCAGTACCCTCTCTGCAAGGTGTACACTGTCCGCAGCTTTCATGTTTGTAAAACTTTGAGAGACGCCAAATAGCTTTAATTATGTCGGTACTATGATCCATAACAATTACTGCTGCCGTTCCAAGACCAGAACCCAACTCTCCACGAAGATAATCAAAGTCCATTAGCGCTTCTCGCATTTCTTCGCCACGAACACATGGAACAGAAGCCCCTCCCGGAATAACAGCTTTTAAATTTTTCCAACCACCTCGGATACCGCCACAGTGTTTTTCGATAAGTTCCTCAAATGGAATAGACATCTCTTCCTCAACGACGCACGGAGAATTAACATGTCCCGATATTGCAAATAATTTTGTCCCCGCATTATTCTCACGACCAAAATTAGCAAACCAATCTGCTCCCCGGCGAAGTATTGTTGGAACGACAGCAATCGACTCGACATTGTTTACGGTCGTTGGACAGCCATACAAACCAGCACCAGCTGGAAATGGCGGCTTCATGCGAGGCATGCCTTTTTTGCCCTCCAAACTTTCCAATAAGGCCGTTTCCTCACCACAAATGTAAGCCCCAGCGCCATGATGCAAAAACAAATCAAACTGCCAGCCTGATTTTGATGCATTTTTACCAATCAGACCCGCTTCGTATGCTTCATCAATAGCAGTCTGAAGCGCTTCGCGCTCTCTAATATACTCGCCTCTGATGTAAATATAACAAACGTTAGCATTCATTGCGAAGCTCGCTATCAAACAACCCTCAATTAATGAATGTGGGTCATGACGCATGATCTCCCGATCTTTGCATGTTCCAGGCTCAGATTCATCAGCATTAACAACTAAATAAGCTGGTCTACCATCGCTTTCTTTTGGCATAAAAGACCACTTTAGTCCGGTTGGAAAACCTGCACCTCCCCGACCTCGCAAACCGGAGGCCTTCATCTCGTCTACGATCCAATCGCGACCTTTCTTGATAAGGTCACCTGTGTTGCCCCAATGTCCTCTGGCTTTAGCGCCAGCGAGAGATCTGTCATGCATACCGTAGATATTTGTAAAAATCCTATCTTGGTCTTTAAGCATTACAAAATTACCCCTTTGTTTCTCGACGCGAACTAAAAATTTTATACAATGAAATCAAACACCAAGTTAATGCAGCTAAAGTCATAAAATCTATTAGCAGCATATATCTGGCTGATATCTCAAGTGAAGGCGCTGCGCCTTGTATTATAGTCCAAAATAAAACAGAGCCAGCAATTACGATCGCTATCAACCGACTCTGTTTTTCTTTTATATTTTTCTTTAACTCGCCCATTTATCCCTTTTTACAATATATGTGCTCTAAATATTTTATTGCCCAACTTAACATCATTGTTTATCCCAGCGGACTGATAAGTTAACCTCAGACCCATCTATTTTTTTTATTGTATCATTAAATTTTTCGGCTAGCGAAACACTCTCATTGGTAGATGGTCTATCACCCTCACCCGCCAATAAAGTTGTCAAGCCAAGGGATGGCTCCACCGAAAAACGTCCATTTTGAGGGCCTGGGCTAGGAGCAGACCCATTTCTTAAGTCTTCAATTACCTCTCCAAACCTTTGATTTGAAAGATCTTCGTAGTAATCTTTTCCAATTTGTGCCATTGGGGCATTGGTACAAGCACCTAGGCATTCCACCTCCTCCCAAGATAACTTACCATCTTTTGAAATTGTATGTGGAGTTGGTGAAATCTTTTCTTTACATATACCTATAAGATCTTCTGCCCCGGACAACATACACGATAAAGTACCACACACCTGCACATGTGCCACTGATCCAACAGGATGAAGTTGAAACATAAAGTAAAAAGTCGCGACTTCTAGAGCACGAATATGGGCCATATTCAACATATCCGCGACAAACTCAATTGCTGGGCGGGAAAGCCATCCTTCTTGCTCCTGAGCGCGCCACAAAAGAGGTATTACTGCTGATGCCTCCCTCCCCTCAGGATATTTAGTCACTTGAGCCTCAGCCCATTTCTGATTTTCAGGTGAAAAAGCAAAAGATTCAGGCTGGTCTGGATGCAATCTGCGGAGCATTCTAACAAAGCCTCGTAAGTTTAGTTTTTGAACCAGTATACGAAAAGAGTTTGATCATCGATCAATCTCCCCAAAAACCACATCCATCGTGCCAATAATAGCAGCAACGTCTGCTAACTGATGACCTGAGGCCATATGATCCATAGCTTGAAGGTGCAGATAACCTGGCGCTCTAATTTTAGCTCTATATGGCTTATTCGAACCATCCGATACAAGGAAAACACCAAACTCTCCCTTTGGCGCCTCAACGGATGCGTAAACCTCACCCTCAGGAACATGAAAACCTTCTGTATAGAGCTTAAAATGATGTATCAATGCCTCCATTGATTTTTTCATTTCTACCCTTCTGGGCGGACATAATTTACCCTCTGCCAACACAGGCCCAGTTTCAAATTTAAGCTTTTCAATGGCTTGCCTAATAATCGCAACGGACTGACGCATTTCCTCCATACGAACTAGATAACGGTCATAACAGTCGCCATTCTTACCGACAGGAATTTGAAACTCAAATTCATCATAACATTCATAGGGCTGAGCCCGCCTTAAATCCCAGGCCAACCCAGACCCTCGCACCATAACTCCTGAAAACCCATAATTCTGGATATCGTCCTCAGTTACGATGCCAATATCTACATTTCTCTGCTTAAATATTCTATTTTCAGTGAGCAGAGTATTTATGTCGTCAATAACTTTGGGAAACTCTACTGCCCAGCTATCAATATCACTTAACAGCTCTGGTGTTAGATCTTGATGCACACCACCAGGCCTAAAATAAGCCGCGTGAAGACGAGCGCCACATGCTCGCTCATAAAAAATCATAAGCTTTTCTCTCTCCTCAAACCCCCATAAAGGTGGTGTGAGAGCCCCAACATCCATAGCTTGTGTCGTAACATTGAGAAGATGATTAAGTACACGCCCTATTTCGGAAAATAAAACGCGAATTAGTGATGCTCTTTTGGGAATCTCTGTATTCGTCAGTCGCTCAATTGCAAGGCACCAAGCATGTTCCTGGTTCATTGGCGCAACGTAGTCCAAACGATCAAAATACGGGAGGTTTTGCAAATAAGTTCGGCTTTCCATCAATTTCTCAGTACCGCGATGCAGTAATCCAATATGTGGGTCACAACGCTCAACTATTTCCCCATCGAGCTCTAGCACAAGCCTTAAGACCCCATGCGCGGCCGGGTGTTGAGGTCCAAAATTGATATTAAAATTACGGATTTTTTGTTCACCTGTAAGAACATCCTCAAACCCCTTAGAGCCATCCATTAGTTATCGCCCCCTTCTTCCGGCAAAATATAGTCAGCACCTTCCCAAGGGGACATAAAGTCAAATTTTCGATATTCTTGCACAAGCTTTACAGGTTCGTAGACAACCCTTTTCTCCACATCATCGTACCTTACTTCAGTATAACCTGATGTCGGAAAATCTTTTCTCAATGGGTGTCCTCGAAATCCATAATCTGTCAAAATTCTTCGCATATCTGGATGGCCAGTAAACATTATACCAAACATATCAAAAACTTCCCTCTCAAACCAATTAGCTGAAGGATGTATGTCAACGATTGACGCTAGCATATCTAGGTCTCTCAAAGACACACGTAACCTAATGCGCTTATTCTGATACATAGATAAAAAATGGTATACTATGTCGAAACGCTTAACCCGTTCCGGATAGTCTACTGCAGTAATATCAACCAGCGATGAAAATTTACAGCGCGGGTCTACCTTTAAAAACTCAACCAGACCGTAAATTTGAGCCGGAGCAACATCAACGGACAATTCACCATGCGTAATATCAGAAGCCAAAACGCAATCGACGCGCTTGTTATCCAAATATTGCTGTAATTCTTGAAGCTCAGCGGTCATCTTTTGATTGTACCCGTTCTTCGAATTTTTTTCTGCAGCGTTAAAATACCATATAAAAGCGCCTCTGCTGTAGGGGGACAACCTGGAACATACACATCAACAGGCACTATCCGATCACAACCGCGCACAACGGAGTAGCTATAGTGATAATATCCACCGCCATTTGCGCACGAACCCATCGAAATAACGTATCGAGGTTCTGGCATTTGATCATATACTTTTCTTAAAGCTGGAGCCATTTTATTAGTCAAAGTTCCAGCTACTATCATCAAATCTGATTGGCGTGGTGATGCGCGAGGCGCCACACCAAAACGCTCTAAATCATATCGTGGCATTGATGTGTGCATCATTTCAACAGCACAGCAAGCCAACCCAAAAGTCATCCAATGCAAAGAGCCCGTTCTAGCCCAATTTATGATATCTTCTGTTGAAGTTATCAAAAACCCTTTATCTTGAAGCTGGTCATTAAGCTCTCGTGCAGAATTCTCTAGATCAGCACCAGCAGTGTTATCGCCGAGCATCACTCCCATTCTAATGCCCCTTTTTTCCACTCATAGGCAAATCCAATGGTTAACACGCTCAAAAATACCATCATGGACCAGAAGCCAACCATACTAACATCTTGAAAGGCTACCGCCCATGGAAATAAAAATGCTATTTCAAGGTCAAAAATAATGAATAAGATCGATACCAAATAAAATCTAACGTCAAATTTCATACGCGCATCATCAAAGGCATTGAACCCACACTCGTAGGCAGACACCTTTTCAGGATCAGGGTTTCGTACAGCAATCACGGCAGCCGCCAACAGTAAAACGAGCCCAAGACCAAGAGCTATACCCAAAAAAATGAGAATAGGCAGATATTGTAACAAAAGATCGTCCACAGATGGCTCCATTTGTGCAAGCTAACTAAGCTCTTTGCTCCGGCTAATAGCTAGGGGTTTACCGCTCTAATTCAAGAGGGTCAACACATGAAAAAAGCGATAAGGAACTAAACTTATATTTAAAAAGAAAAGCTAAGCAAAGACAGAAGATAAGGACTTATTAAACTTCTGAAAAATCACATAATTTTGTACCCGATTGAACAAAATCTCCAACTTCAAAATTTACTGTTTTAATGTAACAATCATTAGGAGCAATTACCTCGTATTCCATCTTCATAGCCTCTAACGATAAAATACGCTGACCTTTGAGCACCTTGCAGCCATTTCCAATATAAATTTTTGATACCATACCAGGCATGGGAGATAAAATGTCGCTAGTTTCAAATTTAGTTTCTTTTGGAACTTCATAAGGATTTTGAACTTTAAATAAAATCTGACCACCATTAAATACAATAATTTCATCATCAAATTTTTTTGACTTGGGCAATGGGTTTCCTTCAAAAGACCAATGGTTTTTACTAAAAACCAAATTAAAAGCCTCTCCATCAAACGAAATTTGTACTTTATTAACATCTGGCTGAGACAACTCAATTTCGATAATTTTATCGCCAACAAATAATTTTATTTTGTGAGAAATTTTGATCCAATGTGAATAGGAAAAATGATCTGCCCTTGGTGCAAAATAAGATAAAGCAGCCGCGATAATAGCCTTATTAGAAATTGAATTTTGACCAGTCAATTTTTCAATATTTTCTTCAATAAGACCAGTCTGTACCATCCCCATTTTGACGTCAGAGTTCTGCGTCAAATTATAAAGCAAGTTCAAATTTGTTTTAACTCCGACAATTTCTGTTTCTTTTAACGCTTTCTTTAGGTTTGAAAGTGCGCTTGATCTATCTTTTCCATGTGAGACTATCTTAGCCAGCATTGGGTCGAAAAAAGGAGAAACAATGTCGCCAGTTCTTATTCCGGTATCGACACGAACATTTAATGGAAAGTTTAGGTGAATAATTTTCCCAGTATCTGGTAAAAACTGATTATTTGGATCCTCTGCATAAATTCTTGCTTCAAAAGAGTGTCCTTGCATAGAAATATCTTTTTGTTTTTTTTCCAGCGGTCTGCCCATAGCAACGTCAAATTGCCAAGCTACCAGATCAATTCCAGTGATTTCTTCAGTTATTGGGTGCTCCACTTGAAGACGCGTGTTCATCTCCATAAACCAAAATCGATCTTCTTTTAGACCGTCAGATCCATCAACAATAAACTCTACTGTACCAGCGCCCTTGTAACCGATAGTTTCAGCCGCCGTGACAGCCGCTCTACACATCGCCTTTCTCATTTTGGCAGTCATTCCCGGAGCTGGACATTCCTCTAAAACTTTTTGATGTCTGCGCTGTAGCGAACAATCTCGCTCAAATAAGTGAATGGCCGATTGGCCATCACCAAATATCTGAACTTCAATATGGCGAGGAGATGAAATATACTTTTCTATTAGGACCCTGTTATTACCAAAGGCTTTTTCAGCTTCAGTCCGAGCGCTTGATAAAAGGGTCAAAAAATCTCTTTGATTTTTAACCAAGCGCATACCTTTTCCACCACCTCCAGCAACCGCTTTGATCAAAACTGGGTAACCTATCGATGCTGCTTCCTCCATCAACTTGTTATCAGTCTGATTGTCGCCATGGTAACCAGGAATAGTCGAAATACCAGCTTGAGACATAGCTTTTTTCGCAGCATCCTTCTGTCCCATAATTTCAATAGCTTTAAAATCAGGACCTATAAAAACAAGCCCAGCCTCCTCAACCTTTTGGGCAAATTCAGAATTTTCAGATAAAAATCCATAACCTGGATGAATAGCACCAGCATTTGTTTTTTTAGCAATATCAATAATTTTATCCTGGCTCAAATAGCTTTCAAGAGGCGTTGAGCTTTCTATAACAAATGCCTCATCACATAAGCTTACATGCTTGGATTCGGTATCTACCTCAGAAAAGACTGCAACAGTTCTCAAGCCTATTTTTTTTGCAGTTTCAGCAATCCGGCAAGCAATTTCACCCCTATTTGCTATTAAAACTTTATTGAACAACAGTATTATCCTTCATAAACTAAAAGATGCCCTAAAATCGTAAAATTTATTATTTAAATTATCCTTAATTTCTAAATAAATTTTTAAGAGTAATAATAAAAAATTCCTTTATTTACATTCGAAACAAGCCAAAATTTGTATCTTTTATTGGTGCATTTAAAGCTATTTGTAGTGAAAGACCCAAAACCTCTCTGGAATTCCTAGGGTCAATAATTCCATCATCCCAAAGGCGAGCCGAAGCATAAATAGGATGACTTTGTTTTTCAAACATTTCAAGCGTAGGTTGTTTGAAAGCTAATTCTTCTTTTTCACTCCAAACATCTCCTCGGCGTTCCATTTGATCTCTCTTAATTGTTGCCAAAACATTAGCCGCCTGGGCTCCCCCCATTACAGAAATACGAGAGTTGGGCCAAGTCCATAAAAAGCATGGATCGTACGCTCTGCCAGCCATTCCGTAATTACCCGCCCCGAAACTGCCACCAATAATTAAGGTTATTTTGGGCACTTCAGTTGTAGCAACTGCTGTCACCAGTTTGGCTCCATGGCGAGCTATACCCTCATTTTCATACTTTTTACCCACCATAAAGCCACTGATATTTTGCAAAAAAATTAAGGGGATTTTTCTTTGTGAGCACAATTCAATAAAATGCGCACCTTTTTGAGCTGATTCAGAAAAAAGAACCCCATTATTGGCAATAACACCTACAGGACAGCCCATAATATGGGCGAAGCCAGTAACAAGCGTTTCTCCAAACCGAGATTTAAATTCGTCAAATACAGAGCCATCAACTAATCTAGCAATAACCTCACGCACGTCATAGATTGTTCGCAAATCATGCGGAACTACACCGATGATTTCATTCGGATCATAATCAGGTTCTTGAACATCTAGCATTTTAACAGGCTCAGGATGCTTTCTATTAAGATTTTTTATTGACCTGCGTGCCATCACCAATGCTTGACGATCATCATCAGCTAAATAATCAGCAACGCCCGAAGAACTTGTATGAATATCGCCGCCGCCCAAGTCCTCTGCATTCACAACCTCACCAGTGGCTGCCTTTACTAGTGGTGGTCCAGCTAGAAAAATAGTTCCTTGATTTTTGACAATTATGGTCACGTCTGACATGGCGGGTACATACGCACCTCCAGCAGTGCAAGAACCCATCACAACTGCAATTTGTGGAATTCCTTTTGCAGACATTCTAGCCTGGTTATAAAAAATTCTTCCAAAATGGTCTCGGTCAGGAAATACCTCATCTTGATTTGGTAAGTTTGCACCGCCACTATCAACCAAATATATGCAAGGCAGCTGACATCTCTCAGCTATTTCTTGTGCTCTCAAATGCTTTTTAACAGATAAGGGGAAATATGTTCCACCTTTAACTGTGGCATCATTGCAAACAATCATACATGCCTGACCCTCAACAATTCCAATGCCAGCTATTAAACCAGCACCTGGCGCAGCACCCTCGTAAAGATCTTGCGCAGCAAAGCTTCCAATTTCAACAAAATAAGAACCAATATCCAACAACCCCGATACTCTGTCTCTCGGGAGCATCTTCCCACGCTTTACATGCTTTGCTCTTGATATTTCAGGACCACCCAAAGAATTTTTTTTTGCTAACTTACTAATATTTTCAATATCTTTTAAATGTTTATTCATGTTATCTTTAAAGATATCACTTGATGTCGATATTTGAGATTTGAGTTTCATCGCCGTTCCTATTTACACTCCAAAACTGCTTTTTCTCGCAATTTTCTCCTAATTACTTTTCCCGTAACAGTCATTGGCAATTCTTCTAAAAAGCTAATTTCTCGTGGATAAAGATGCTTAGCCAACCTCTGTTTTACAAAATCTTGCAAAGATATAATTAAATCGTCATCGGCTTTGTGACCAACCTTCACAACTACATACGCCTTAACTATTTCACCCCGCGACCGGTCAGGTTTCCCAACTATACCAACCGTAGCAACGGCTGGATGCATTAATAAGCAATCCTCAACCTCAGATGGACCAATTCTATAGCCTGCAGAATTAATTACATCATCATCTCTGCCAATAAATTTGATCCCTTCAGCGTGAAACTGTCCCCGATCACCTGTCAGTAGCCAATCACCATTAAACTTTTCCTCTGTTTGATTAGGCCGGCGCCAATATTCCAACATCATACTTGCAGAGCCGCGCTTTATAGCAACTTCTCCTTCTTCCTTTGTAGGGATACCATCTAAGTCCAATACATTAACCTCATGACCAGGCACAGGTTTACCCATTAAGCCCAGAATTGGCTCGTTATCAGCATTACAATTGCTCACGACCATATTACACTCTGTTTGGCCGTAAAACTCATTGATCGTTGTATCCAAATTTCTTTTTCCCCACTCCAACATTTCCGCACCTAAAGGCTCACCACCACAAGCAACCGACCTTAAGTTACTTATTCTTAGATCAGATGCCTTCAAAATTCTCAAAGCGGTTGGTGGAAAAAAAATATTACGCACCTTTCCTCTAGATATTATTTCTTCCGTATCTTTAGGTGCAAATTTCTGCATTTTAGAGGCAACTACTGGAACACCTAGTGCTAAGCCAGGCATCAATACGTCAAAAAGACCACCAATCCATGCCCAGTCTGCCGGCGTCCACAGACAATCATCGTCATGCCCAAGATGATTATGGCTCATTGACACTCCTGGGATATGACCAGCCAAAATACGCTGTGCATGTAGTGCACCTTTGGGCGGCCCGGTGGTCCCCGACGTGTAAATAAGAACGGCAGGTGTGTCGGCTTTTGTTGCCTGAGCTTTGAAAGGCTCATCAATCTTTCCAATATCATCGAAAATTAATCGGTCAAATTCGTTAGGCAGAAGATCGTTTGACCCTTCAAAATCTGTAATCGTACACTTAGCCTGTGCATCATCTAGCCTCATCTTGAGGGCATCAGGTCCAAATAATTTAAATAAAGGGATAGAAATTGCTCCTAATTTCCATATTGCAATATGGCTCGCGGCACATCCAATACCCTGCGAAAGCAAAACTCCGACACGATCGCCAAATCCAACCCCACGCTTGGTTAATTCAATCGCAATGCTATCTGCGAAACTTCTCAATTCCTTGTATGTGTATAAGATCGGTTGATCTATATTGGTAAAGTCTTTCAAACATACTTTTTCAGGAAACTTATTGACCCAATAATCACATGCTTGAACTGCCATGTTCAACTCACTTGGAAAATCCCAAATCCAATTTCCATTTTTTTGCTTAAGATACGGGAAGTTTTTCATCAGATACCCTCTCTCAAACCAATAATAGGTGCTTCAACTAATAGTTGCCCCCAAACCCCAACAGGATACTCTAAAAAAGAGGAGGCATTGATATCACATACTACAATCATTCTTTCCCAAAAGCTTTCGGAAACCTTGGCATAACAAGCCGACCGATCGATCGAAACTCCTTTTTTATTCATTTTCCGCACAAAATCATCCGCATAGAAATCTATAATTTCAGTTTCGGTTATTCTTATACTTTTAATACCTAATAATAGGCCTAATACCAAAGCAGACATACTTAAAATACTTAAAATAGCCCATGGAAATTTCATTTTATCGCATTAAAGAAACAAGTTCGCGACCGATGAGCATTCGCCTAATTTCAGATGTACCAGCTCCTATTTCCATTAATTTAGCATCTCTAAAAATCCGCCCAACGGGATTATCACTCAAATAACCAGCTCCACCCAGAGACTGAACTGCTTGGTGTGCCACTTTCATTGCTTCTTCTGATGCATATAAAACGCAGGCCGCTGCATCCTGTCGTGTGACATTTCCCCTATCACAGGCTTTTGCAACTTCATAAACATAGGCTCGAGAGGAATTCATCGCTGTGTACATATCAGCAATCTTTCCCTGCATGAGCTGGAAATCACCAATACTCTTACCAAACTGTTTTCGTTCAAGCATATATGGCAAGACCTCATCGAGGCAGGCAGCCATTATGCCAGTTCCAATACCCGAAAGAACCACCCTTTCATAATCCAAACCCGACATAAGAACATTGACACCTTTACCCTCTTCTCCGAGCATATTTTCAAATGGCACCTCAACATCTTCAAAAATAAGTTCAGCCGTATTCGATCCCCGCATCCCCAATTTATCGAAATGTTTGCTGGTAGAGAAGCCAACCATATCTTTCTCTATAATAAAGGCAGTTATTCCTTTTGAACCGGCCTCTTTATCAGTCTTTGCATAAACGACCAAAACGCTAGCATCAGGGCCATTTGTTATCCAATACTTATTTCCATTTAAACGGTAGTATCCGTTTCGTTTTTCTGCACTAAGCTGCATTGACACCACATCGGATCCCGCACTTGGCTCTGACATCGCAAGAGCTCCTACATGCTCACCACTTATTAGTTTTGGAAGAAATTTACTCTTTTGTTCATCATTACCGTTGAGATTGATTTGATTTACACAAAGATTTGAGTGCGCCCCATAGGATAAACTTACAGATGCGCTAGCTCTTGCAATTTCCTCAACTGCCACAGTGTGGGCGAGATAACCCATACCTGCTCCACCATATCCCTCGACCGTTATACCTAAGATACCCAAATCACCCATTTCTCGCCAAAGGTGATCTGGAAAATAATTATCCTTATCAATTTTAGCAGCCAAAGGTTTCAGACTGTCTTGGGACCACCGGTGCACAGCATCACGCATGGCTTTTACATCATCACCTAGATCAAATTCCATTGAAGACATAAACATAATAATTACCTTTATTGAACACTTGTTCATTTAAAATAAAATGCTCGCACGTGTCAAGATAGTAGTGACTAATGTTTTGTATAAAAAATTTTTGACGGAAATTAAAAAATTATATTCTAACCAAAACTAATCTAGATATCACTAGCATTTGATGTTTCGAATAATTTTTGCACCACATTTTTAATAATTGAAGCGATCAATGTACAGTCGCTTTTAGTAAATGAAAGCGGCAACCGCAAATCAAGCAATCCTGACAAAACCCTATCAGTTTTAGCCATGGGTTCCGTTTGAACATATTTCCAACTTTCATATCTGGAAGTAAATCCATGCGGATTAGCTTCACCAAACCATTTCAATTCAACACCATGCAGAAAACAGTCCGCAACAACTTTTTTTACTTGTTCTGAAGGCCAATCTAATAATAAAAATTGAAATGAACTGCCAACGTACTTTTCACTCTTAGGTCTTTCCACTATCGTCAAACCTGACGTAGCTCGCAAACCTTCTTCTAATATTTGATAAAGTTCATTCCATTTCGCAACTCGCTCCATGAGATCATCTAATTGCGGCCTTAAAATTGAAGCCCTTAAGTGATCCATTCTTCCCGAAATATTAGGAGTTTCATATTTGATTATCTCATAGTGTTGCTTTTCAGGCCCTGCAGGGTGCCTATCATATAGCATATAAGATCCAGATAACATCGTAGCCTTGGCCATTATATCCGGATTATTCGTTACCAATAATCCACCCTCTCCCGAATTAATATGCTTGTATGTTTGCGTTGAATAGCAGCCAATAACACCGTCAGTCCCCGACCATCGATCTCGCCATTTCGCGCCCATGGTATGAGCACAATCTTCTATCAATTGGATATTATTTGAGGTACAAATGCTTAGCAGCTTGTCCATATCGCAAATATGACCTCGCATGTGGCTCAGCATAAGCACTTTGGCATTTTGGGACTTTGCCTCTAAATCATCAAGGTCAATTACCAAATTTTCAGTCACACCTACAAAAATCGGCTTAGCACCAACTGAGGCAATGGCACCAGGTACTGGAGCAAGTGTAAAGGCATTCGTTAAAACATTGTCGCCATGGCCCACTCCCAATGCTCTAAGCGCAGTCGACAAAGTATAGCCACCAGATGCCACAGCTAAGCAATATTTCACGTTAATAAATTTTGCAAATTCAAGCTCGAGAGAGCCAACTTCACCAATCTCATCCTTACCTAAGTTGTATCGGTGCAATCGACCTGAACGCAAAACTCTTGTGGCTCGTTCGATTGCAATTTCAGGAAGCCCATCTTGTTGCGTGAAATTACCGTGAAATTTGTTGTCCATGATGCACTGATGATTAAATTTTAACGAATGGTCAATATTCTCTATGAATAATTAATTTATAAATATACCTATCCGTTAACACATTTTTAATTTAAAATATTAAAAAATTAACTACTGATACTAATACTAATCAAAAGTTCACTTTATCTTAAGAAACAGCTTTTCTATAGTTGGAACCAGCTCATCAAAATGGCCAATTATTGCATCTGGCTTGAGAGAACTCATATCCGTGTCATTAGGTGGAAAATCAACTAAAATTATTGGAACATCCGCGGCTTTTGCAGTCTTATAATCTGTGATACTGTCGCCAACCAAGCAAGAGCGATTGGGCTTTCCATTTAACCGTCGCAGCGTTTCGAAAAACGGGGCCGGATCTGGCTTACGGACAGAAAGCGTATCTGCGCCTACAAGAGCTTTAAAATAATTTTGGGCAGACATTTTGCTTAGTAACGATTTAGCTAAGTCTTCAGGTTTATTTGTACAAATACCTACATTCCAGCCCTGTTTGGCCATTTTTTCCACACAAGTAATAGCTCCGTCATAAAAGACAGTTTTCTCGTAGAGGTTTTCGCGATAATATTTCAAAAATTTAGGGTAATATTCTGAAACAACATTGGCTAAATTAGGTTCTTTTAACAAAGTTAAACCTTTAGTCAGCATAGCTCTCCCTCCATGAAGAGCCGTACCTCTATGCATTGCTTCAGAAAGAACATCGGAATAGCCCATTTCCTCAAAACACAAATTAGCCGCCTTTAGCATATCTCTGCTGGTATCTGCCAGCGTACCATCCAAATCAAAAACTATTGATATCATTTAACTTCCTGTGAAAGATGAAACATCCAGCTTTGTAACAAAAAGCAACGATTTGTTAAAGAATTTAACTTGCTTTGGTCTTATGGTAAGATATTACCACCCCAGAGATCAAGGTATCGATTAATGAGTTTTTCGGTTGTAATTTTAGCTGCTGGTAAAGGCACTCGGATGAAGTCCGAAAAACCTAAAGTGCTGCATACAGTCGGTAATGCAAGCATGTTGCATCATGTTATGGAAGTAGCAAAAAGGGCTGGAGCGGAAGAAACAGTTATCGTAGCAGGGCACCAAGCAGATCTAATCAGTGAATCTGCAAAACTAAAATCTCCAGATGCTCGAATTGTCATTCAAGAAAAACAATTAGGAACAGCCCATGCAGTAAAACAGGCTGAAAGGCTACTTGGGAAATGTGGAAAAGATATCCTCATCCTGTATGGGGACGTTCCTTTTATTAAGTCTGAGACTATTTCTAGATTGATAAAAGCGAGAAAAACTTGTGACATTGCTGTTTTAGGCTTTGATACGAAGCACCCTGGAATGTATGGAAGACTAATTTCCAATGGCGAAAATATTATTGGAATTGTAGAGGCCAAAGATGCAACTCAGGAACAGCTTAATATATCACTTTGCAATAGTGGAGTAATTTTAGGAAGAGCAGATCTAATTTTTGATTTAATTGCAAAAATAGGTCGTGATAATGCATCGAAAGAGTTTTACCTCACTGACTGTATAGAGCTTGCAACTAAAGCTGGATTTAAGTCTTCCCTTGTTTTATGTGACGAAAAAGAAACTACTGGAGTTAATTCCCTTGAGGAGCTAGCTCGAGCAGAGGAATTATTCCAAAAAGCAAAAAGAATAGAGTTTATGGAGAAAGGTGTTCAATTGAATTCTCCAGAAACAGTTTTTTTCTCTTTTGATACAGAAATTGGCAAAGGTACAGTTATCGAGCAAAATGTTGTAATAGCCCCGGCTGTGACGATCGAAGAAAATGCAACTGTACGCGCCTTTTCTCACTTAGAGGGATGTCGTATTTTTCCTAATTCCAAAATAGGGCCTTACGCGCGTATTAGGCCCGGCTCGATAGTTTCTGAAGGGGCCAATATCGGTAATTTTGTGGAAGTTAAAAAATCTATCGTTGGCTCAAAAAGTAAAATTAATCACTTATCATATATTGGCGATGCTAAAATTGGGGAAAAGGTAAATGTTGGTGCTGGTACGATTACATGCAATTACGATGGCGTAAGCAAACACAACACCGATATTGAGGATGGTGCGTTTATTGGCTCCAATACTATGCTAGTTGCTCCAGTAAAAGTGGGGAAAAGTTCAGTGACAGCCAGTGGCTCTGTGATTACAAAAGATGTACCGGATGAAGCTTTAGCTTTTGCTAGATCCCGCCAAGAAAATAAAATTGGGATGGGTAAGAAATTAATGGACTTCCTTCGCAAACAAAAAAATAAATCTTGAGAATAAAATGTGCGGTATTGTTGGAATTTTAGGTGATCACCAAGTTGGGCCATTATTAGTTAATGCCCTGAAAAGACTTGAATATAGAGGTTACGATAGCGCTGGCATTGCGACCCTTAATAATGGGAAACTGGGACGGCGAAGATCGCTTGGAAAATTAGCAGAATTAAGTGATCTTTTAGTGCGCGATCCAATACAAGGAAAATCCGGCATTGGACACACTCGCTGGGCAACACACGGCAAACCAAGTGTAAACAACGCTCACCCACATATGACAGAACAGGTAGCAGTAGTTCACAACGGAATCATAGAAAATTTTCAAGAACTTAGAAAATTTTTAGAAAAAAAGGGCATTAAACATACTACAGAAACCGATACTGAGACGATCGCCCTTCTCACACAAGCTATGATTGAAGAGGGAAATGAGCCCATTGAAGCTGCCCAAAAAACGATTGAAAAGCTTACAGGTGCTTTTGCATTATGTTTCTTGTTCCAAGGTCAAAACGATTTGATGATCGCGGCGCGGAAAGGCTCACCTTTAGCCATAGGGCATGGAAAAGGCGAGATGTTCGTAGGGTCAGATGCCATTGCATTATCTCCCATGACTAATAAAATTTCATATTTAGAAGAAGGGGACTTTGCTGTTCTTACCAGAAAAACTGTTGATATCTGGGATCAATCTAAAAATTCAGTACACCGAGAAATAAAAGAAATTAGCACTGAAAATGCTCAAATTCAAAAAGATGGCTATCAACATTTCATGGAGAAAGAAATTCACGAGCAACCTCGCGTAATAAGTTTAGCTCTAGAATATTATTTTGATCAAAAAACAGGAAAAGTAATTCTTCCCGATAACTTAAATTTAAACTTTAATGATTTTGAGCAAATTTCTTTAGTTGCATGCGGTACGGCTTTTTACGCTTGTCATGTTGCAAAGTACTGGTTTGAGCAAATCGCACGAATTCCAGTCGAAATTGATATCGCGTCTGAGTTTAGATATCGGGAGCCTCCAATCAAAAGAAACACTCTAGCAATTTTTGTCAGTCAGTCAGGAGAAACAGCTGATACTTTGGCCGCCCTCAGATACTGTTCTGGAAAGGCGGAAAAAATATTATCGATAACAAATGTAGCAGAGAGTTCTATTTCGCGTGAAAGTGATCATTCTTTACCAATAATGGCCGGTGTGGAAATTGGAGTTGCCTCTACAAAAGCGTTCACTTGTCAGCTTTCCGTTCTGTTTGCATTATCAATAAAAGCAGCCGCTGACGTACAAAAAATTTCAGAAAAAGAGCAAAAAGAAATATATTCTCAATTCTTAAAAATACCTTCCATGATCAATCAAATCCTGAGTAAAAAAAATAGGTTCATTGCACTTGCAAACAAATTATCAGAGGCACGTGATATTCTATTTCTTGGCAGAGGCCTTGCATATCCACTAGCTCTTGAGGGATCATTAAAATTGAAGGAAATCAGCTATATACATGCTGAAGCTTATGCATCTGGTGAGTTAAAACACGGGCCAATTGCATTAATTGATAAATCGGTACCAGTTATAATTTTAGCCCCTAAAGATAAGCTATTCGATAAAAATATTTCAAATGTTCAAGAGGTTGCCGCCAGAGGCGGCAAAGTGGTTTTACTCTCAGACAAATCAGGTTTTGAGAATACGGATGAGAAATTCTGGAGTACTATCGAATTACCTAAAACAATCGATACGCTAAATCCGTTACTTTACGCCGTCGCGGTTCAACTGATTGCCTACTATACAGCGGTTGCAAAAGGCACAGATGTGGATCAACCCAGGAATTTAGCCAAGTCTGTAACAGTTGAATGACGTTTGAGTTTACTCTGGTGTGACCATGCAAAAAGTTTCCATTTTTGTCGACGTGCAAAATATTTATTACACAACAAAACAAACATTTAATGCTAATTTTGATTATAAAAAATTTTGGAAAACAGTAACCAACCAAAGACAAGTCATCGGAGCATTTGCTTATGCGACAGACAGAGGTGACGTAAAACAAATCCAATTTCAAAATATTCTTAGAGCCATTGGCTTTGAAGTAAAACTAAAACCATACATTAATCGTTCAGATGGATCTTCAAAAGGAGATTGGGACGTGGGAATTACCATAGATATAATGGAATATGCAAGTAAATCGGATGTTATAGTTTTAGCATCCGGGGACGGTGATTTTGATATATTAATGGATCGAGTAAAAACTTTATATAACAGTAAGACAGAGATATATGGTGTCTCAAATTTGACTGCTATTTCTTTAAAAAATAGTACCTCTAATTTTTTTCCAATCGGCAAGGAACTTCTTTTAGGTTAGATTTATTTTGTTTAACAAAATTAACTACTGTATAAGAAGCTCTGGATTGTATGAGAATAAACGTTTAAATCTAGATAACAAAGAACTAGAAATTTTTAAGTCAGCTTGAGAATGAATTTTGAAGCCCCAAAATA
The DNA here is from genome assembly GCA_003332035.1 of Paracoccaceae bacterium. Classification (GTDB taxonomy): domain Bacteria; phylum Pseudomonadota; class Alphaproteobacteria; order Rhodobacterales; family Rhodobacteraceae; genus Salinivivens. The sequence continues at coordinate 11,395 of QOQI01000006.1, read as the reverse complement.
TCAAGATCACCATGAAGTAAAGTCAAAGTTAATTGACCCATTTGCCCGTGAAATAAATTATCTCCGTCTTTCGGTGACAGATCGCTGTGACTTTCGATGCCTATATTGCATGTCGGAAAATATGCAATTTCTTCCCAAAAAAGACCTATTAACATTAGAAGAACTTGACTATATGTGCTCGACTTTTATCAAATTGGGGGTAAAAAAGCTCCGTGTTACAGGCGGTGAACCTCTTGTAAGACGTGATATTATGAAATTTTTTGGCCGGATATCACGACATCTGGAAACTGGGTTACTTGAAGAATTAACACTCACTACCAATGGATCTCAACTTAGGCGGTTTTCTAGTGATTTGTATAAAATAGGCGTTCGCCGAATAAATGTTTCGCTCGATACATTAAATGAAGAAAAGTTCAGCAAGATCACACGATGGGGTCGGTTATCGCAAGTCTTAGACGGAATTCAAGCCGCACAGGATGCGGGTTTGCAAGTTAAAATAAACACAGTGGCTTTAAAAAACTTTAATGAAACTGAGTTATTTTCCATTACCGATTGGTGTGCATCTAAAAATTTAGACTTAACTTTCATCGAAGTTATGCCGATGGGAGAACTTGGCGAAGAAGATAGGAAAAGTCAGTATTGGTCACTTAGAGATTTAAGAAAAAAACTAGAAGAAAATTATTCACTTCATAATCTCGAGGAAAGTACAGGAGGACCTGCACGATACGTAAGGGTTGAAGAAACAAAACAAAAAATTGGATTTATAACACCACTCACCCATAATTTTTGTGAGTCCTGTAATCGAGTTAGAGTGACATGCACGGGCGAACTTTTCATGTGCTTAGGACAAGAAAATAATGCTAATTTGCGAGATACAATCCGAAAATATCCAAATAGACCAGAAGAACTAGAAAACGATATTAAGGCAGCCATAGACAATAAGCCAAAAGGCCATGATTTTGATTATTCTCGGGCTAGCATCAAAGGCCAAATGAGTAGACACATGAGCCATACTGGTGGATAAATTATAAGATTTACTAAAACGTTCTAATTAAGTTTGCCTCAAACCGGCATCTTTTGCTCAACTAGTTCTACTAACCAACTGCACCCAAAAGGTATGGCGTCATCATTAAAATTATATTCTGGATGGTGAACTGGCGAGCTATCACCGTTCCCTAACAATATATACGCTCCAGGTCTTTCTTCCAACATATAAGCAAAATCTTCACCCCCCATCACTAGAGGAGCTTCTGCGCATTCGCCAGCAACATCACGTGCCACCTTAGCAGCAAACTCTGTCTGTTCACTTGTATTTGACATAACCGGGTAGCCCCGAGTGAATTTTGCATCAGCAGAGCCTCCCAAAGCTTCCGCTGTAAGCTCAGTAATTCGCAAGAATTCTTTCTCGGCTAAATCTCTCACATCTGGATCTAAAGTTCTAACAGTGCCTTTTATTTTAACTTCTTGCGGTATAACATTAAAAGCATTCGATGATGTTTCAAATGATGTGATCGAAACCACGACTTGTTTTACTGGATCAGCTCTCCGAGAAGCTATAGTTTGCAGTGCCACAACAATTTGACTGGCTATAACCGTTGGATCTATAGTCTCTTGCGGCTTAGCAGCATGCCCGCCCTTGCCCGAGATTGTCGCTTCTATAAAATCTGAGGCCGCAAAAAATGGACCACTTCTAATTGCAAATTTACCCAGTTCTACGCCAGGCCAATTATGCATACCATATACTTCATCAATCTTGAAATTTTCCATCAAGCCGTCTTTGCACATTTCAAGACCACCACCACCACCTTCTTCGGCTGGTTGAAAAATGACAACCGCTTGACCGTCAAAATTTCTTGTTTCACAAAGATACTTTGCCGCGCCAAGCAGCATGCTCGTATGTCCATCATGACCACATGCATGCATAGCTCCCGGTATTTTTGAACTGTATTCTAACCCTGTTTCTTCATTTATAGGCAGTGCATCCATATCAGCTCGTAAACCAATAACCTTACCTGTTCGATTTGTCTTACCGTTTATAACTCCTACAACGCCAGTCTTGCCTATGCCATCGATCACTTGATTGCAGCCAAACTCAATAAGCTTATCCTTAACTAAAGCCGACGTTCGCTGCGTTTCAAATAAAATTTCGGGATATTGGTGAATATCCTGCCGCCACTCAGCTATTTCTTTCTGCAGTTCGGCAAATCGGTTTTTTACAGGCATATTATCTCCATAAAATTTGATAATTAGTATCTAAATAGAAATGAAAAATGAGGAAACAAACAGTATCTAAAATTTAAACCTAAATAAAAAAAAAGTTCAATAGCTCTTTAAAAATTAAAACCCAGAAATATTAGATGATTAAATCTTAAATAATCATTTTAAGATGGTCTCGGCTTTTAAGATAAAAAGCCAAGATTACCAAACGGGATTTAATTTATCAACGACAACAATTTATTTAGGCTTTCCTTGGCATCGCCATAAAACATTCGTGTATTTTCCTTAAAGAAAAGCGGATTTTCGATGCCAGAATAACCAGTTCCTTGGCCTCTCTTAGACACAAATACCTGTTTTGATTTCCAACACTCAAGCACAGGCATACCAGCAATTGGGCTATTAGGGTCATCCTGCGCAGCTGGATTAACAATGTCATTTGACCCAATTACAATTGCAACATCAGTTGATGGAAAATCTTCATTTATTTCATCCATTTCCAAAACAATATCATACGGAACTTTTGCCTCAGCCAACAAAACATTCATATGGCCTGGTAACCGACCGGCTACAGGATGGATTGCAAATCTAACTTCTTTTCCTTGACCTCGAAGTCTTTTGGTTAACTCTGAAACCGCTTGCTGAGCTTGAGCAACAGCCATTCCATAACCAGGAATAATAATAACGCTATCTGCATCATTTAAAGCAGCAGCAACACCATCGGCATCTATAGCAATCTGTTCACCCTCAACCTCCATAGCCGGACCAACTGTTCCTCCAAAACCACCCAAAATTACAGACACAAAAGATCTATTCATCGCCTTACACATTATGTAGCTTAGAATAGCTCCAGACGACCCAACTAAAGCTCCAACAACGATCAGAAGATCATTACCCAAACTGAATCCAATGGCAGCGGCTGCCCAGCCTGAGTAGCTGTTAAGCATTGAGACAACAACAGGCATATCTGCTCCACCTATGCCCATGATAAGATGGAACCCAATAAAAAATGCCATTAGAGTCATAATTACCACGGGAAGTAGGCTTCCAGACTGTAGATACCAAATCAAACACAAAATTGAAATTAATGCAGCGCCTGCATTTAAAGCGTGGCCCCCAGGAAGCTTAGTAGCAGCAGAAGTTACTTTTCCAGATAATTTTCCGTATGCAATTACTGATCCTGTGAATGTTATCGAGCCTATAAACACGCCTAAAAATAACTCTACTCTTAGAATGCTTAACTCAATAGCTGACTTTTTGGCTATTAAAGCCGCAAAGCCCGTTAACTCTTTTGCAGTGCCTGCTTCTTTGGCCAATGCAACGTTACCCATTTCAAAATCAGCAATAAACCCGACAAAAACAGCAGCAAGCCCTACAAGGGCATGCATGCCAGCCACAAGCTCTGGCATTTGCGTCATTTCAACCCTAGACGCTAGCATGTATCCAATAATACCTCCGCCAGCTATGAGTATGATAGAAAAGAACCACAGACCTGATCCAGGCCCAATCAAAGTAGCAAAAACGGCAAGAGCCATCCCAACTATACCGTACCAAACAGCCCGTTTTGCACTTTCCTGTCCAGATAATCCGCCTAAAGAAAGAATAAAAAGAATAGCCGCAACAACGTAAGCAGCAGTTGTAAAACCTAAATCCATAATCTTGCCCTTCTTTAAGACTTCTGAAACATGGCAAGCATGCGTCGTGTGACTAAAAATCCGCCAAAAATATTAATGCCAGCCATAAAAACGGACAAAGCTGCTAAAATAATGACAAGAAATGATCCTGACCCTATTTGCATCAATGCTCCCAGTATTATTATTGAAGAAATAGCATTTGTTACAGCCATTAAGGGTGTATGCAAAGAATGGCTAACATTCCAAATAACTTGAAATCCAATAAAAACTGATAAAACAAAAACAATGAAATGCTGCATGAAACTAACTGGTGCAATTAGTCCAAGGCCTAACGTAACTAAGGCGCCCGTGGCCAATAGTATAACCTGTTGCTTTGTTTGCGCCTGGAAAGCTTCAGCTTCTTGGGTTCGAATTTCTTCTGGTGTTAATTCTTTGGGCTTTTCTTGAGTTTTAACAGCGATAGCCTGCACCTTCGGAGGTGGGGGTGGAAATGTAACTTCTTTGTTAAATGTTACCGTTGCCCCGCGAATAACGTCGTCTTCCATATTGTGAACAAGATTACCATCTTTTTCCGGTGTTAAATCACTCATCATATGACGAATATTGGTCGAATAAAGCGATGAAGCTTGAGCGGCCATGCGGCTCGCAAAGTCAGTATAGCCGACTATGGTCACGCCGTTGTCGCTGACAACTTTTTCATCTTGGACAGTACCCTCAACGTTCCCACCTGCAGGGGCTGCTAAATCGACAATAACTGAGCCCGGCTTCATGGCCTTTACCATATCCTTAAGCCATAGTTTTGGGGCTTCCCTATTGGGAATTAGAGCCGTCGTAATAACAATATCTATTTCTGGGGCAAGTTCCCGAAATTTAGCAAGTTGCGCATCTCTAAACTCTGGACTGGAAACTGCAGCATAACCTCCAGTCTCCGCGCCATCCTTCTGTTTTTCCTTAAAATCCAAATAAACGAATTCTGCACCCATGGACTCAACTTGCTCAGCAACTTCCGGTCGCACATCGAAGGCGTATGTGATTGCACCAAGAGACGTAGACGTTCCTATAGCTGCCAAGCCGGCGACACCTGCGCCAACAATTAGGACTTTCGCTGGTGGAACTTTTCCAGCAGCTGTCACCTGACCTGTGAAAAACCGACCAAAATTGTTTCCAGCCTCTATAACAGCTCTGTACCCAGCTATATTAGCCATAGACGAGAGCGCATCCATTTTTTGAGCACGGCTTATCCGAGGCACCATTTCCATTGCTACGACGCTGGCACCTTTTTTTGCAGCGGCCTTTAATCCTTTATCATTACCGGCGGGGTTGAAAAAAGATATCAAAGTGTGATCAGCTGTCAGTCGCTTCATCTCGCCATCATCTGGCTCACGTACTTTCGCAACAACATCCACATCTTTCCAAAGCGCTGCCGCCGTTTTCTTGATTTCAACGCCAGCGTCCGAATATGCCTTATCTGAAAAACCAGCTAATGACCCAGCACCACTCTCAATGGCACAATCATAACCAAGTTTTTGCAATTGAAGCGCACTGTCTGGAGTCATCGCAACGCGCGCCTCACCATCAAAAACTTCTTTTGGGGTACCTATCTTCAAAGTTGTCATCCTCTTATTCAAAAATGTAATTCAGCCAATACCAATAAGTAATCAAGGCTTAAAAAACTAAATTCTCTGATCAGTCGCCTTACGCCATTGATAAACACGGTGCAAGCTTATTTAACCAATAGCAAACCGTATCGTTCTGTTAAGCTCCTTCTACATAAACCCTAATTGGTTCAATAAATTACATTTTCAAGCTAGTAGAAGAAAGGTTTTATTTGACCTGAATTTTATTGATTAAGTTTTATTCAAATTCCATTTCTTCAAACACGCGACCTGCGTTTCTTTTTGCTAGCTCTTCAAACGTATCTAATAAACGCCAACGTTCTTGATCAACATAAAATGCCTCGGCCAAGTCACCATCATTTTCAAGCACCTCAGATACTTTTTGTCGGAGATCTAAAAGATAATCCCGAGTAAATCGAGATACTTGTGCCATGTTTGTCGGGTGTCCATGGCCGGGGATAACATAAGTTGCATTTAAAGGAACAAACTCTTCATTCCACGTTTCCAACCAACATTTTGTACAGGTATTTTCAAAGATAGGGAGCATTCTCTCATGAAAAGCCATATCACCAGCAATTATCAAAGATAGCTGTGGCAACCAAACTTGAGTATCACCAGGCCCATGAGCAGGACCCAAATGAAGTACATGGAATTCCAAATCACCTAAAGTGAAAATAAACTTTTCTGAAAAACTCTTATTGGGAATTACTATTTCTGTTCCAGCCGCTTTATCTCGATTATAGGATTTCATCCGCTCTAAAATGGAGTGACTATTTTCTTCAATTTCATGGATTGCATCTTCATGGGCCAGAATATCAACTCCCTGTTTTGACCAATACAAATTACCAAGGATCGCGTGACCTTGTCCATTTTCATTGATGACTAGTTTCACTGGTTGATCAGTAATAGTTTTAATTTCCTCATGAAGAGCGGAAGCTAGCCTTACTGAAGCTCCCGAATTTATAACAACAACACCTGCAGCAGTTATGACGAAAGAAAGATTATTATTGTGCCCAGAATTTTCATATGTAGGAGGTGCGGTCGCTCCAATTGCCGAAAAAACGTTAGGGATGACCTCAACTGGTTTATTGTATAACTCTGAGCGGGGATACTTATCTTTTATATCTTCACTAGCCCAAACTATGGAATTCAAACTCCAAAAAAAGACTGCCAAACAATTTAAAATTTTCATTTTTTCTCCACCAAATAAATAAATCTAGCGGTATAAATAAATTTACATAGATTTGAGTTAGATTATTTTACTATTGCTACCCACTTTTTTTCAATTAGTTTCTCATAAAAACGAGGGCTTTCATGATAACCAACAAACATATATTGATAACTGGGGGAGGAACAGGAATAGGGCGAGCAATTGCAATATTATTTGCAGACAATGGTGCTAACGTCACTATTACGGGCCGCAGATCCAATGTACTTGAAGAAGTTGCTGATAGCAGCTCAAATATTTCGGCTTTTCAAATGGATGTATCCAATGAAAAAGAAGTTATTTCTGTTATATCTAAGGCAGTATCCAAATTTGGACCTATCCAGGTTTGTGTGGCAAACGCAGGGATAGCCGAAGGAAAAAAACTTCAAAACACTGATTTAGAGTTTTGGCGAAAAATAATAGGTACGAACCTAGATGGCACATTCTTAACCATTAGAGAGTCAATGAAATCAATGCTGAAAGCAGATTGGGGTCGTGTAATTGCAATCTCTTCAATAGCAGGCATCAAAGGACTGAAAGGGGCCGGTGCATACAGCGCCTCAAAACACGGTGTAATGGGGTTAATTAAAACCTATAGTGAGGAATACATGGGGGGACCAATTACCTTCAATGCCATTTGTCCAGGCTACGTAAATACATCCATTGTAGATACGAATATAAAATCGATGATATCGAAAGGAATTAGTGAAAAAGATGCTCACAAAATGATGGTGAATGCAAATCGTCATAAAAGATTAATCCAAACAGAAGAAGTTGCTCAGACGGCATATTGGCTGTGCACTCAAGCAGCAAAAAGTATAAATGGGCAGGCCATTGAAATAGCAGGCGGCAAAGTATGAGTGACTTTTTAAAGACAAAATCACAATTTTACATACCCGAGGGAATAATTTATTTGGACGGAAACTCTCTTGGTCCACTGACTAAAAAAGCTCAAGATCGCATTCAGCACACCCTAAACAACGAATGGGGTGAAATGCTGGTAACCGGATGGAACAAAGCGGGTTGGATGGACCAGCCAAACAAGGTTGGCGATAGAATAGCAAGGCTAATCGGGGCTGCCCCTAAAACAGTTACTGTCGGTGACACGCTATCCATTAAAGTTTTTCAGGCTCTTGCAAGTGCGATCAACTTTCAAAAGAATAGAAAAGTTTTACTAACCGACGCCAGCAATTTCCCTTCAGATATTTATGCAGCACAAGGCCTGATAAATATGCTAAAAGCTGATCACGAACTTAAAATTGTCAATACCGATAATTTAGTTGAAAATATCAATGAAAATGTTGCTGCTATCTTTTTTACAGAAGTAGATTATAGGACAGGCCGTCGATATGATGCCAAGAAGATCGTAAAAACAGCAAAACAAAATGGAGCTCTTGTAATCTTGGATTTAGCACATTCAGCCGGAGCTATCGATACAAATTTGACCGAGTTGGATGTGGATTTCGCAGTTGGCTGCACATATAAATATTTAAATGGTGGTCCTGGATCACCAGCATTCATTTACGTAAATCCTAATTTAATAAACTCATTGGAACCGTGTCTATCCGGTTGGTTAGGGCATGAGAACCCCTTTGATTTTTCCTTACAGTACAATCCAGCATCTGGGATCGATAGAATGAGAGTAGGTACGCCTCCAGTAATTGCTCTAGCGGCTTTAGAGGCGTCGCTTGATATCTGGGAAACCGTTAATATTAAAGATGTTAGAGAAACGTCCATCCAGCTCACTGATCAATTCATTAATGGTGTAGAGCAAAAATGTCCAATGTTGCAATTAATTACACCTCGGATACCCGAAAACCGTGGAAGCCAAGTGTCCTTCTCCTTCAAGCATGGATATGCTGTCATGCAGGCGTGCATTGAGCGTGGCGTGATTGGAGATTTTAGAGCACCCGACGTAATGAGATTTGGGTTTACACCGTTATTTGTAGATAGCCAAGACGTTGAAAGAGCATCAGAAATCTTAGCAGAAATAATGTCTAAAGATTTATGGAATGACCCTAAATTTCAAAAAAGAAATAAAGTAACTTAATCAGGAGTTTCGAGATCTATGGAAATCATAAGTTGCTTCGCCAAAAGCCTCAAATAGAGGTTTTGATACCGGGTCTTGCGAAGCGCAATATTCAGGGTGCCACTGAACGGACAGTGTGAAGCCTGGCGCGTCATCAATATAAAGTGCTTCGGGGGTGCCATCGTCTGCATAGCCGTCAATGACAACTCTTTTACCCGGCTTCATTATTCCCTGGCCATGCAAAGTATTTGTTAAGACCTTATTTTTCCCAAATAATTTTTTAAATGGACCTTCGCCAGAAACTGTTACTTCATGCCTTAAAGCAAATTTTTCTTCTAAAGTTCCATCGGGAGGCATTCTATGATTAATTCTGTCAGGGATATCTCTAATTTCTGGATGTAACTCACTACCAAAAGCAACTGCCACCTCTTGAAAACCACGGCAAATTCCAAAAATAGGCTGTCCGATCTCTACGCAATTTCTAATAAGAGACAGGCTAACAGCATCGCGCCCTCTATCAAAATCTCCGTGAGCTTCAGTTTCTTTAACACCATACTCGGATGGGTGGACATTTGGTCGGCCACCAGTAAATAGAAAACCATCGCAGATTCTCATAAGTTCATCTACTCTGACAAACTCTGGATCACCAGGTATAATGAGAGGTGTTGCATTACATAACTCAGCGATTGCTTCACAATTCATCGTTCCCGCTGCATGGGCTGGATACTGATCATTTATCAAATAAAAATTTCCCATGATGCCAATTACAGGACGCGACATTTCAAAACTCCTCTCTTGTTTGTAGCTATACACATTTGAAATGGTCCGTAAACGGAGCAGTGTTATTTGTTGTTAAAAACAATTAGTTTTGTGAACAAATGAGTAATAATTAAGCAATGAAAATAGAAACTAATTATAATTTTATTTTAAGTTCCAGACGCTGTTTGTGTAGGATTGGCTCTGTGTAGCCAGAAGGTTGAACTTCACCTTTAGATACTAAATCATAGGCTTCCCTGATATACCTCATAAGTTCAGTTACACCATTTACTCCCAAAGTCCATTTATTGGTCTGTTTTTTTAACCAATTTGCTTGATTTAATGGATTTCTTACATCTTTCGCTACAAAATTTTATGTCAAGCCAACTTCTTTCCCACTTCTTTCTCCATACGAAAGGCAGGCCACAGACACCGCATATTTTCTGTGGGAGATCAGATTTTTTTCGCATTTTTGGCACTAGAAATCAAAGCTCTTCTGTCTGTTGTTTCGTAATTTTGAGTTGGTTTTACCCCGATCATTAACGAAATCTCTCAACTTGTTTTGCCGACTACCATGTTTTTTAATAATACTCTGGGCATGATTGTTGAAGCCATCCAGCTTTCTTACTGCCCAAACTTTTTCTCGAGCATATTTTCCAGCCCTATCCAAATCTATTACTGCGTCAGGGTAAGAGGACCCAAGGTTCAATTTGCTTTCTCCAGTTCCAACTTTATGCAATTCAGCACTCGAAAGGTGACAGAGCTCTGGAACCCATTTTCGGATAAAAACTCCCTGAGGATCCTGGTCAATACCCTGCTTTACCGGATTGTAAATTCGAATCGTATTTATTCCAGTGGTCCCTGACTGCATTTGAACCTGAGGCCAATGAATGCCCGGATCGTAATCAGTGAAAAAATTTGCTAAAATCTTGCCAGAGTTTCGCCAGTCCAACCAAAGGTGATAAGAAGCAAACGACATTAGCATAGCTCGCATTCGAAAGTTGATCCAACCTGTAGTTCTCAAATACCTCATGCATGCATCTATAAATGGAAAACCAGTTTCACCACTCTCCCAAGCGGCCAATAAAGTCTTATCCGGTGTTTTAGGTCGCAAATTTTCGAAAGCCTTATGAAGGCAACCTACTTCAATTGAAAAGTCGTCCTCTAGTTTTTGCCCAAAATGATCTTTCCACGCCAAACGAGATTTAAAAGATTTTGTAGAGGTTAACATTTTCTTATTTTTCGCATGATTATCTTTTACAAAGTGAAAAACCTCTCTGACTGATAAATTACCATGGGCTAGATAAGGTGAGATTCTTGAGCAAGCAGCTTCTGCTAAAAGTGGAGATGACATCTCCTTCCTATAATTATTGCCGCGTCCCTGAAAAAAGCTTTCTAAATATTTCAAGCCATGATTAGCACCGCCAATTTGTTTATTTATTTCCACTGAGTTACCCTTGAAATTTACATCGACTGAAATTTGCGCGAGATTGATTTCAAGAGGCCTTATATTAGGCTTTTCTATAATAGGTTTTGAGATGAACTTATCGCGTTTAGCTGCCCAATTATTTCTATCAACCAAACCTCGGACAATAGAATTATTCTGATATTCTATGATTTTTATGCCATTAACGCGACCCCAAGCCCGCACAGACTTATCCCGTTCGTAAGTCCAAGTATTTCCTGTTTCTTGATGAGAATATACGGCATTTATTTCAAATTCTTTTCTTAAATCTTCAAACACTTGTAAAATTTTTCCTTGACGAAAAACTAGGGCCTGACCCAACTTACTTAAATCTACTCTTAAAAATTCCAAAGATTGTTTTGTAAATTCCCAATGCCTGAAAGCTGCATCTTCTTGCTTCCAATAGTCAGGCTCAAAAACATAAATTGGTAATAAAGGATACTCAGCCAATGCCGCTTCGTATAAAGGGGCATG
>QOQI01000005.1 GCA_003332035.1 Paracoccaceae bacterium | reverse complement strand
ATCCCAGCGGGTTAGTAATATGCCCCTGGCCTTCCAAGACAGCCATACACCTGATGTCGGGAGAAAGAATTGGCTCCTCTTCGCGGACGTCATCTCCTAAGACTAGATTTGGAATAAATCCCAGATTTGATTTGATCTTCCATCCATAGGTGTCTGCTTTAAAAGCATCATGCGTTCGATATACGTAACTAAATTTACTGTCGCGCAACCATTTTGCTGCTTGAGTGCCTTTGACTAAATTTTGGTGCTGGTCAACAGCGTCTTGAACAAGTGGTGTAAGGTTTTCGATAATTTTATTTGAACGGTTTTCTGTAGCGTTTGCCATGAATTTAGCTAACCAAGGGAATAATTTTGGAAAATAGCTCCATCGCATAAAAACAGGTGAGGATTTGTTGAGTAGATATTTTGGTGCTGATTTCCACAATTCTGGCACGTTCACGGGTACCATTGCCCACTGGGCCAGAAGACCCGCATTACCAAAACTGGCTCCGGTACCTGGTTGTGAGCTATCAATTAAAATAACTTCTTCCCCTTGTTTCTGAAGCCAAAGAGCCGTTGATACTCCCACGATACCAGCTCCTACAACTATAATTGATTTATTTTTATTTTTCATAGCAAGAATAATTAGAGACTAATTTGATCCAACTTAACTAAATTTGACTGTAATATTTAACTTTAGAATGGTTTTCTAAGTTTATAACTTTTTATTTTTAATGCAGCTAGCTATAAATGGTGTTTCTTGAAACCCTCTTTCTTTTGAGTGCTGGACAAATTCTGACACTTATGAAAAAGCAACATAGTCAGGAGATTATTTATGGTAATTACGCGTTTTGCTCCTTCACCGACAGGTTTCTTGCATATCGGAAATGTTAGAGCTGCCCTTATGAACTTCCTTCTTGCTAAGAAAAGTGCGGGTAGTTTCATTCTAAGAATTGATGACACTGACCAGGAGAGGTCTAAGCAGGAATATGTAGATGCTATCAAGACAGATTTAGAGTGGTTAGGTCTCGAATGGGATCGAGTTGAATATCAATCATCTAGATTAGACTTATATAATTCCGCATCCGATAAGTTGCGTTCTATTGATTTGCTCTATGAATGTTTTGAGACCCCCTCAGAACTTGATTTAAAACGTAAAAAACAACTGAATATGGGTAAACCACCTGTTTATGACCGGGCAGCATTGGCTTTATCAGATGAAGAAAAATCAAACCTCAGAAGTAATCACGGTGATGGCCACTGGAGGTTCAAGCTTGAGCAAAATCGTATTGAGTGGGAAGATGGAGTTCTGAAAGACCTCTCTATTGATGCAGCATCAGTTTCAGATCCTGTTTTAATAAGAGCGGATGGTCAATATCTCTACACACTGGCATCTGTGGTCGATGATATAGAAATGGGAATAACTCACGTAGTGCGTGGGTCAGATCATGTTACAAATACTGCAACACAAATCCAGATGATTAAAGCTCTAGGTGGTGATGTTCCCAACTTTGCTCACCATTCTCTTCTGACTGGTCCGGGTGGAGAGGCCTTATCAAAAAGGTTAGGCACCTTAGCCCTAAGAGATTTGCGAGAAGCGGGTATTGAACCGGCCGCCCTATGTAGTTTGATGGCACGTTTGGGGTCTTCCCAGCCAGTTGAGCTTCGTGTAACACTAGATGAAATTGCCAAAGACTTTGATCTTTCAATCTTTGGATCAGCTCCTACTAAATTTGATGAAAAAGACCTTTATCCCTTAACGCATCGATATCTTCAAACTCTGAACTTGGGCGATGTTCAGCAGAATCTAGACTCTTTGGGGGTGCCGGAGGATTTAGCTCAGTCTTTCTGGGATATTACACGAGAAAACATTAATACCTTAAATGATCTATCGGTCTGGTGGGATATTTTTGCAAAAGGCGCTGAGCCAATTATAGATGAGGATGACCAAGAATTTGTTAAAAAAGCCATGTCTATTATACCAGCTATGCCTTTTGATGAATACACTTGGTCGAAATGGACCGAAGAAGTGAAGCAACTCACTGGCCGTAAGGGAAAGCAGCTTTTTATGCCTCTCCGACTTGCTCTTACTGGAAAGGAGCGGGGGCCAGATATGTCGAAGGTTTTACCACTATTACAAAATATTAAAGCAAAGTAATTATAATCGAAGAGATAAATATCAAAGGTTCACAGATTAATTTGTTGATTTTACATTTTCTGAAAACGCACTTTTAAAATTATCCTGTTTATCTTTATTTGCCTCGGTCTGATAGTTTGTTTTCCATTCTTCCATCGACATTCCATAGAAAATTTCGCGGGCTTCGTCTTTAGTCAGTTCTAGACCATTTTCCAGTGCTGCCTCTTGATACCATCTAGATAAGCAGTTGCGACAAAAGCCAGCTAGGTTCATAAGATCTATGTTTTGGACATCTGTACGTTCTACCATTAAATGTTTTTGTAATGCCCTAAAGGCAGATGCCTCAAGTTTTATTTTCAATGCTTCATCCATCTAAAAGATCCTTTGCTTGATTTAAGTTTTTTCCAATGATTTTGGCCCAGGTTTTCTGATTTTCATTGTTCGCAATTAAATCATTTCTAACCTCAACTAATGTATTCAGTCTTCCTTTTTCAATTGCATGTTTATCTATTGTGTCACCTGGTAATTTCCCTATGTACGGTTGGTTATCACCGATACAAAGCCTTGGATCACTTGCAAAACAGCCAAGTAAGGCATTATGAAATCGACGGTCATTGGCAGCTAATAAACCAATATCCCATGGCCTCTTTTTCTTTCCCTTCAACTGCGGTGTAAAGGAATGAATTGAAACAATTATTGGATTTTCTATAGGGGCTAATATTTGATCTATCGCATTGTGATAAGGTCTATAAAAAAGATTTAATCTTCTCAAAATTTCTTGTTTTGCAATATTCTTGTTAGCTGGAATTATTGTTCCATCATATAATTGCATCACTAAAGTTGGATCTTTCTCTCCACGGTTTGGGTCAATGACCAAGCGTGAAAAATTTGAACACACTACTGGAGCATTCAAAATATTCCCTAATTCTATTGCTAAACTCTTTGCGCCAACATCAAATGCAATATGTCTTTGCATCTCTATCTTATTGAGACCTAAATTTCCTTCTGCAATACTTTCGGGCACAAGGTTTGATGCATGATCACAAATGATAACCCAAGGTGCTCTGGGTTTGTTTTTAAAAATTTGGAATGGTTTGTAATCCATAAAAATTAAACTTTAGAATGCTGGTAATTACTTAAGTTGCTATGATAAACAAAATATACCATAAGTGCCAGAAATGTTATCGCTAACATTTATTTTTATGAAGTTTTATCCGGGGTGAAGGTCAAAATATGAGAAGACAGCGTAATATTAAAATTGTAGCCACTTTAGGACCTTCTTCCAGCGATTACGATACAATTAAAGCCCTACACTTAGCTGGTGCAGATGTTTTTCGACTAAATATGAGTCACGGAAGTCACGAAGAGATAGCTGAAAGGCATGAAATAATACGTCAGATAGAGGCTGAGCTTAATAGTCCGATAGCAATTTTAGCAGATTTGCAAGGGCCAAAATTAAGAGTTGGCACATTCAAAAATGGCGTTGAGGAAATAACGGAAAATGAGAAGTTTAGACTAGACTTGAAAGACGAAGTAGGCACAAAAGATCGTGTTCAGTTACCGCATCCGGAAATTTTTCAGGCTTTGCATGAGGGAGCTCATTTATTAATAAATGATGGAAAAATAAAATTAATAGTTGAAAAATGTGGTCCAGAATTTGCGGATTGTTTGGTTTTAAATGGTGGTGAAATTTCTGATAGAAAAGGTGTCAATGTTCCAGATGTAATTTTGCCACTTGCGGCACTTTCCGAAAAGGATCGGGCCGATTTAGAATTTATATGTGACTTGGGTATCGATTGGTTGGCTCTATCGTTTGTTCAAAGAGCTGAAGATATATTAGAGGCGCGTAACTTAATAGCGGGAAGAGCGTCTGTAATTTCGAAAATTGAAAAACCCTCAGCAGTTAAAAGTTTTGATGACATATTAAAGGTGTCTGACGGAGTAATGGTTGCAAGAGGTGATTTAGGTGTAGAATTACCTGTTCAAAATGTTCCACCAATTCAGAAAAGGTTAGTTCGCAAATGTAGAGCGGCAGCGAAGCCAGTAATTGTAGCAACCCAAATGTTGGAAAGTATGATTGAAAGCCCCATGCCCACGCGTGCTGAGGTTTCTGATGTTGCAACTGCTATTTATGAGGGGTCAGACGCTATAATGCTTTCAGCTGAGTCAGCCGCTGGACAATTTCCAATTTTAGCTGTGGAAACAATGAATAATGTTGCTATCGAAGTCGAGAGTGATCCAACTTACACAGAAGTAATGGAGGCCTCGAGAAGAGCTAAAAGAAACTCAGTAGCAGACGGAATTGTTTCCGCTGCACGCGAAATAGCTGAAACTACTGACATAAAAGCTATTTGTTGCTTTACACAAACTGGCACCACGGCTTTGTTAACAGCAAGAGAACGCCCACGGGTACCTATAATAGCTTTATCTTCTGAAATAGAGACCGCTAGACGACTTGCTTTAACTTGGGGCACAAATTGTGTTCTCTCTGGTAGCAAAACTCGCTTTAAGGAAGCTGTAGTGAGCGCGGTGAGGGCAGCACTGGCAGAAGGCCTCGCTAATGAAACTGAACAAGTTGTAATTACTGCAGGTGTTCCTTTTAACATAACTGGCACGACCAATATTCTTAGGGTTGCGCCGTGTAACGAACGCATGATTTATGCAATGGATCCCGAGTAGCTAAAAAGCGGGTTGCGAATTTTAAAACAACGGTTTATACGACGCAATGATAGGTGCTTCCGGCCATAATGGCATGCCGAGTTGTATCTCAACCGAACCTGAATAAAGAGGAGACGGAAATGCCTAAGATGAAGACTAAATCCAGCTGTAAAAAGCGGTTCAAAGTGACCGCTAGCGGACGCGTAAAGGCCGCCCAGGCCGGCAAGCGTCACGGTATGATTAAACGTACCACCAAGTTCATTCGCAATGCGCGGGGAACGACCACACTTTGTGCTGCTGATGAGAAAATCATCAAAGGCATGATGCCTTATGCGCGATAGTTGAGAGGGCTTAGTCAATGTCTAGAGTAACAAGTGGTGTAACAACACACAAACGTCATAAGAAGATAACTGATCAAGCGAAAGGTTATTACGGTCGGAGAAAAAATACTTTTAAAGTAGCGACGCAAGCGGTTGATAAAGCCAATCAATATGCAACTCGTGACCGTCATAATAGAAAGAGAAATTTTCGTAGCTTGTGGATCCAGAGGATAAATGCTGCTGTTAGAGCTCATGACGAAACTCTAACTTACAGTCGGTTTATTAATGGTCTTGGCCTAGCTGGTATTGAAGTTGATCGAAAAGTTCTTGCTGATTTAGCAGTTCACGAACCAACTGCGTTTAACGCTATTGTTGATCAAGCTAAATCAGCATTATCTTAAAGAATAGATATTTGGTTAAATAATAGTTGCTATTCGAAGATATGCTGAAATGATTGTTAGTTAATTTGATTGGTGACTTGAAGCCGTCTTTCTATTCCATTAGCACAAAAAAGAGTGCATTGGAGAGTAAGTATGGAAAATTTGCGCAATAAGTATATTCAGGCAATCGATATTGCAGGCGATGAGAATGCCTTAGAAGCCGTCAGACTGGCTGCACTTGGTAAGAAAGGTGAAGTTAGTCTTAAAATGCGTGAATTGGGCCAAATGTCTCCCGAAGAAAGACAAGTTGCTGGTCCTGCACTAAATGATCTAAAAAACGAAATCATAAGTGCTATTTCTGCAAAAAAAGAAGCTCTAGAAGATTCAGTGCTAAATGAGCGGTTAAAATCAGAGTGGTTAGATGTTACTTTACCATCTCGCGAAAGGCCCGCTGGCACGATACATCCAATATCTCAAGTGACTGAAGAAGTAATAAGCATATTCGCTAATATGGACTTTTCTGTAGCTGAAGGGCCCAGAGTAGAAACAGATTGGTACAATTTTGATGCATTAAATATTCCAAGCCATCATCCAGCAAGAGCTGAGATGGATACTTTTTACATGTACCGTTCAGAAAATGACGATAGAGCCCCGCATGTTTTACGAACTCATACATCTCCTGTACAAATTAGGACTATGGAAAATACTGGTGCTCCGGTACGAGTGATATGTCCGGGCGGTGTCTATAGAGCGGATTATGATCAAACCCACACGCCAATGTTTCATCAGGTTGAAGGTTTGGCAATTGATCAATCGCTCTCGATGGCTAATTTAAAGTGGGTTTTAGAGGAATTTGTAAAAACATATTTTGAAGTCAATGATGTTGAGCTTCGATTTAGAGCATCCCATTTTCCGTTTACAGAGCCATCTGCTGAAGTTGACATCCGATGCTCATGGGACAACGGGCAGCTCAAAGTTGGCGAGGGTGATGATTGGCTTGAAATTCTTGGCTCTGGAATGGTGCATCCAAAAGTTTTGCAAGCTGGTGGTATTGATCCTAATCTTTGGCAAGGTTTTGCTTTTGGGATGGGGATAGATAGAATAGCAATGCTTAAATATGGGGTTCCTGATTTAAGAGCCTTTTTTGATAGCGATCTTAGATGGCTTCGCCATTATGGTTTCACTGCACTTGACCAACCCAACCTTCATGCAGGTCTTTCCAGGTAAGTGACCTGTGGTGTTGAAATAAGGAAATATTTATGAAGTTCACACTATCTTGGTTGAAAAAACATTTAGAAACATCTGCTAATTTAGATGAAATACTCCTGGCTTTAACTGATTTAGGGCTTGAGGTTGAAAATGTTGTAGACCCCATTGAGGCGCTAAAAGATTTCACAATTGGTAAGGTACTCAGTGCTGAGCAGCATCAAAATGCAGATAAACTGCGAGTATGTCAGGTGCAGACGGATGAAGGTGAGCTTCAAATAATTTGTGGTGCGCCAAATGCGCGAAAAGGAATATGGGTCGTTGTAGCAAAGCCTGGTGTATTTGTCCCAGGTATAGAAACAACAATCGGAGTTGGGAAAATTCGTGGTGTTGAAAGCTTTGGGATGATGTGTTCGGAGCGAGAAATGCAATTAAGTGACGAACATGATGGTATTATTGAATTACCTTCTGGGAAGGTTGGGGAGAGATTTGTTGATTGGTTAGCAGACAATAAACCATCAAAAGTTGATAGTACTATAGAGATTGCGATTACTCCAAATAGACCTGATGCACTTGGAATCCATGGGATAGCAAGAGATTTAGCTGCTCGTGGTTTAGGTAAATTGATAGATAATGAGGTTAATCCCGTTAAAGGTAGTTTCCCTTGCCCTGTTTCAATAAAAATCGAAGAAGACTGTCTTGTTAATACGCCAGTATTTTTTGGCCGTGTTATTAAGGGAGTTAAAAATGGCCAGTCTCCTGAATGGCTTCAAGACTATTTAAAGGCGATAGGGTTGCGTCCTATATCTGCACTTGTTGATATTACAAACTATTTTACCTATGACCAAAATCGTCCTCTTCACGTTTTTGATGCTGATAAAATCGTTGGAAATAAACTAAAAATTCATCAAGCAGCTGGTGGAGAAAAATTCATCGGTCTGGACGAAAAAGAGTATACGCTAAGCTCCGGAATGACTGTAATTTCAGACTCTAATGGTGTGGAAAGCCTTGGTGGCATAATGGGAGGTTTGAACTCGGGTTGTACGGATAAAACTGAAAATGTGTTTTTGGAGGCAGCATATTTTAACCCTATTAGAACAGCTTATACTGGCCGAGAATTAAAGATTAATTCAGATGCAAGGTACCGTTTTGAGCGAGGTATTGATCCAGCCTGGACGCCAAAAGGGATTGAGGCTGCAACTCAGATGATCCTCCAGCTGTGCGGTGGTGAAGCTTCAGATTTAGTTAAAGAAGGTCATATTCCTGATACCTCAAGGTTTTACAAATTTGACCCAAATAAAGTTCAATCCCTCGTGGGGATGAAAATTCCTACGGATCAACAAATAAAAATTTTAACTGATTTAGGTTTTGTGTTGACGGATGATCAAGCGCATGTACCCGCTTGGCGACCTGATGTTTTGGGTGAAGCGGATATAGTAGAAGAAATTGCTCGAGTTGCGTCTTTAGCAAATTTAAAGGGTATCCCATTACCCAGAATGGATGTGGGCATTCCAAAACCAGTTTTGAACACTGCTCAAAAACGTGAGCAGACAGCTCGAAGAAGTATTGCTGCTCTCGGTTATAATGAATGTGTTTCTTATAGCTTTATTGATGTTGGGTCAGCGCAACTATTTGGAGGGGGTACTGAAGCTACCCAACTGCAAAATCCAATTTCGTCTGATATGAGCCACATGAGACCTGATCTACTACCTTGCTTATTAAAAGCAGCTTCTAGAAATCAAGCGAGGGGCTTCAATGATATAGCATTATTTGAAGCTGGCCCAGTATTTGGTGGTGGGGAGCCAAATGATCAAGATTTTCAAATTTCTGGTTTGTTAGTAGGTCAAACATCCAAGAAAAATGTACATAGCAGAATAAGAAATATAGATATTTTTGACGTAAAAGCTGATGTTGAGGCTACACTGGCTGCATTAGGTGCACCTGAAAAGGTACAAATTAGGAGAGGTGGAAAAAGTTGGTGGCACCCTGGGCGACACGGGTGTATTTGTCTGGGTCCAAAGACCGTTCTAGCAGTATTTGGAGAAATACATCCAAAAGTTTTGAAAGAAATAGACGTGAAGGGGCCTGCTGTAGCTTTTACAATTTGGCCTAATTCAATTCCGGTTCCAAGAAATAAGAGTGCAACCCGCTCGGCATTAAATTTGGTAGATTTACAAGCTGTTGAGCGTGATTTTGCATTTGTAGTAGATAAAGAAATAGAAGCATCAGATTTAGTCGTTGCTGCGGCAGGAGTGGATAAACAATTAATACAAGAAGTAAGGGTTTTTGATGAATTTATTGGTAAAGAATTTGGTGCTGAAAAAAAATCTATTGCGTTAACTGTAAGACTTCAACCTACTGAGAAAACTCTTACTGACGCAGAAATTGAAGATTTAAGCAAAAAAGTGATTGAAAAAGTGGCAAATGTTACTGGTGGTTTTTTACGGACGTAGGAGAAAAAATGCGCGTTTATTTATCGGGCGAAATCCATACTAGTTGGCGGGATGAAATTATTCAGAGTTCTGCAGGCTTAGATATTACTTTCGAGGGACCGGTCACAGATCATGAATTGAGCGATGACTGTGGCGTGATGATTATGGGAAGGGAGCCAGATAAATTTTGGCATGATAACAAGGGTGCGAAACTGAATGCAATCCGTACCCGAAAAGGTATCATGAATGCGGATATCGTAATAGTTCGATTTGGTGAAAAATATAAGCAGTGGAATGCGGCTTTTGACGCTGGTTTTGCTGCGGCTTTGGGTAAATCATTGATTGTGATGCATAGTAGTGAGCATCAACATGCTCTCAAAGAAGTTGATGCTGCGGCTTTAGCAGTAGTCGAAAACCCAGGACAAGTAGTTCAAATTCTAAAATATGTCCGGGATGGCAAAATTTAACAACCTATAAATATATTACTTGCTGATTTTTTAATTTACTAAGAATACTTATGTTATGAAATTAGATGAAATTGATAAGCGAATTCTTAAAGTTTTGCAGGGGCAAGGAAGAATTTCCAACGCTGAGCTAGCCGATAATATTAATTTGTCTCAGTCAGCATGCTATCGACGTGTTCAAAGATTAGAAGACGAAGGTATAATAAGGGAATATGTCGCACTTTTGGATGCAAAAAAAATGGGTGTTCCGACTACGGTTTTTGTGGAGATCACGCTATCTGCTCAAGCTGATGAAGTTTTAGATGCCTTTGAGAAAGAAGTTGCTCGTATTCCCAATGTTTTAGAGTGTCACCTGACTGCTGGAACTGCAGATTATGTTTTAAAAGTTGTTGCAGAAAGTACAGAAGACTTTGCTAGAATTCATCGGCAGTATCTGGCTAGACTTCCAGGGGTAGCGCAGATGCAATCATCCTTTGCCTTGCGTACTGTTTTTAAAACTACTGCTTTACCCATCTAGTTTGAAAATTTATACTTGTCTGTGACCCTATTCAAAATTTAGTATACGACTTATCTCTCAGCAATGTTTATAGGCTCCAGAAAGTGTATTTTCGGATGGTAAAGAAAACAAAAAGTTGGATTGAGGCGGAATTGGAAGATACTTTGGACGAAATGTTCGAAGAAGAGTTTAATGCTCCTGCTTTAACTGAAGAAATGCGAAAAATTTATCGTGATAAGCATCCTGATATGCTTGATAAAACAACCTATTATCGTAACCTATTGCGGCTTCAGGTTGAGTTGATCAAGTTACAAGACTGGGTAAAAGAAACCGGCGCGAAATTAGTAATAATATGTGAAGGCCGTGACGGCGCTGGAAAAGGAAGTGTGATTAAGCGCATAACACAAAGAATGGACCCCAGAGTTGCTAGGGTTGTTGCCCTTCCTGCTCCAACGGAAAGGGAAAAATCACAATGGTATTTTCAGAGATTTGTACCCCATCTTCCCGCAGGTGGTGAAATTGTTTTATTCGACCGCTCTTGGTACAACCGAGCAGGCGTAGAAAGAGTAATGGAGTTTGCTGACGCAGAACAGGTAGAACAATTCTTCAATGATGTTCCTGAGTTTGAACGCATGTTGGTCCGATCTGGGATAATTGTATTAAAATACTGGTTTTCTATTTCTGACGAGGAGCAGCAGATAAGGTTTCTAATGAGAATCAATGATCCAATGAAGCAATGGAAAATATCTAAAATGGATCTGGAGAGTAGAATACGTTGGGAAGATTATACAAAGGCTAAAGAGGAGATGTTTTCTAGAACAAATATTCCTGAAGCGCCGTGGTACATAGTCGAGGGTGATGATAAAAAACGAGAACGCTTAAATTGTATAGAGCATATTATATCCATGGTTCCTTATAAAGAAATTCAGCATGAACCAGTAAACTTACCTGAACGTATTTTTAATCCAGACTATGAACGAAGAGTTTTACCAGATAAATTATACGTTCCAAAAATTTACTAGATACATTTTTAAAATAAAAAAAGGCCCACGATGAGCGGGCCATTTTAAAATAGATGTTAAAATTCTCTTACATCATACCTTCACGCTGGGCTTTTTTACGAGCCAATTTACGCGCACGACGGATTGCTTCGGCTTTTTCACGAGCCTTTTTCTCAGAAGGTTTTTCAAAATGCTGCTTAAGCTTCATTTCTCGAAACACACCTTCACGTTGAAGTTTCTTTTTCAACGCACGTAAAGCTTGGTCCACGTTGTTATCACGAACACTAACCTGCATGTGGTTTTCACCACCTTTCTATGTTAAAGTTGCATCTATGTGCAGGAAGTGATCGTATAACAACCATAAATAAAGTTGTCTAGTGAAAGATTTATAAATGCGCAGACCGATTGATCCTAGGATATTAAAGCTAATGTTAGCTGCCTTGCCACACGTGGCCTTTGATGGCTGGTCAAATTCAACTTTTGTTTCCGCCTGTAGAGAAACTGATATTTCTGAGAAAAGAGCCAGACTGTTTTGTCCAAGGGGAGCTTTAGATCTGGCAGTTGCATTTCATAAATGGGGTGACGACAAGTTAGAAACTACTTTTAAAAAGGAAAAAATCTCGCAGTTGAAAGTAAGAGAAAAGATTACAAAAGCTGTTGAGTTAAGAATTAAAATTGCTTCCGATAAGGAGGTGGTTCGTAGAGGAGCAGTTTTATTTTCCTTACCTGTATATGCATTTGAAGGTAGCCGTTTGGTATGGGAAACCTCAGATTTAATTTGGGAATTGATTGGAGATAACTCTGAAGATTACAACTGGTATTCTAAGAGAACCATTTTAAGTGCGGTATATGCCAGCACAGTGTTGTACTGGCTTGGTGATAATAGCGAGGGGAGCGAAGAAACTTGGCATTTTTTAGATCGTAGAATTGAAGATGTTATGAAGATTGAGAGCGTAAAAGCACAGCTTAAAAAAAATAAATTAACCAAAGAATTTAATGGTTTAACAAGAAATTTATTGAAAAAAATTAAGCGGCCTAATGGAAATATAGATCCTAATTTACCCGGTTATTTGGATACCTAATAATGCAAGAGATGAGGGCAATTGAAATTATGGAGCCTGGTGGGCCTGATGTTCTAAGGCCAGTGGTTATGAGTATCCCGAAGCCAAATAGAAATGAAGTTTTAATTAAAATCGCCTTTGCTGGCGTTAATCGGCCCGATGTCCTACAGCGAGCAGGATCATACATGCCACCTCCTGGAGCAAGTGATCTTCCAGGACTTGAAGCTTCAGGCACAATATTTGCTATTGGACAAAATGTTACTAACTGGGCTATCGGCGATGAAGTGTGTGCACTTTTGCCGGGTGGAGGCTATGCCGAATACGCGGTAACACAAGCCAGTCATTGTTTGCCTGTTCCAAAAGGTATGGGCCTAGAGCAAGCAGCCGCTCTTCCTGAAACTTTCTTCACAGTATGGAGTAATGTTTTTCAACGAGGAAAATTGAAACCACATGAAAAGTTCTTGGTTCACGGTGGTTCATCCGGAATAGGAACTACTGCTATTCAATTGGCAAATGTTTTTGGCAGTGAGGTTTATGCTACGGCTGGAACTGAAGCAAAGTGTTTAGTTTGTGAAGAGCTTGGTGCAAAAAGGGCAATTAACTACAAGAAAGAAGATTTTTTAGATGTAATGAAGAGCCTGGGTGGCGTGAATCTTATATTAGATATGGTTGGTGGGGTTTATATAGAAAAAAACATTAAAGCTTTGGTTGATGACGGTAGATTAGTACAAATTGCCTTTTTACAGGGTGCTAAAGCTGAGTTAAATTTTGCACAGATAATGACAAGACGTTTAACTATTACTGGTAGTACCTTACGGCCTCAATCGGATCTTTCAAAAGCTCAAATAGCCTCAGAACTATTTAGAAACGTCTGGCCATTGTTAAGTAATGGCAGATTAAAGCCTGTTATCAATAGTGTCTTTGAATTAGAAGATGTTACTTCCGCACATCTTCTAATGGAAAGTAGTCAGCACATTGGAAAAATCTTATTAAAGGTTTAATAATGAATTTGCCAAACAAGGCTTTCGTCCCAAACCCAGCACCGTTTATCAAAAGTGGTGCTCACTTATACTCGATTTTCAATATTTCATAAGCTTTTTCACCACCTGGAGTTTTGACCTCTACACTATCACCCTCATCTTTTCCAATGAGAGCTCTTGCGATTGGTGATTTCATATTGAGCAGTCCTGCCTCAATATTGGCTTCATGCTCTCCAACGATTTGCCAAGTTTTCTCTTCATCAGTATCCTCATCGACTAAAGTGACTGTTGCCCCAAATTTAATTGCACCTGTTAAGGACGTTGGGTCTATGACTTCAGCCAAAGAAATTATTGCCTCAATTTCTTTTATTCTACCTTCTATAAAGCTGTGCTTTTCACGAGCTGAATGGTATTCAGCATTTTCCGATAAATCTCCATGCTCGCGTGCTTCTGAGATAGCTTGAATTATATTAGGGCGCTCTACAGATTTTAATTTTTTTAGTTCTGTTTCAAGTGCGAGGCTTCCCTCTCTAGTCATTGGGATTTTTTCCATAACGTGTCCGGCCTAGTTACTATATTGTCGATCGTGAACCTATGATGAGCAAATTAAATGTTTTAATGCAAGGCTTTGTAGAGTTGAATTCTATATATTGTTTAATTTGATGGAAATAATGCCGCAAGTAATGAATTAAATAGTTTGTAGTGATTGACGCTGAGTATTGAGAAAGCGTAGTTATCTTCAGGTAAGAGAAGCAAAATGTCCGGGGAGGATTTCGTGTCAGAAGTGGTGAGAGAAACTATGGAGTATGATGTCGTTATAGTTGGAGCTGGTCCAGCTGGCCTCTCGGCTGCTATTCGACTCAAGCAACTTGATGCAAACTTAGAAGTTGTGGTACTAGAAAAAGGATCAGAAGTAGGTGCTCATATTCTGTCTGGGGCGGTTTTGGATCCTTCTGGATTAAACAAACTAATACCCGAATGGAAAGAAAAAGGGGCTCCCTTAGATGTGCCTGTCAAAGAAGATAATTTTTTTATTCTTGGCGAGGCAGGGCAGATCCGGTTACCAAATTTTCTAATGCCACCACTGATGAATAATCACGGTAATTATATAGTTTCTATGGGAAATGTATGTAGGTGGATGGCAGAGCAGGCGGAAGAGTTAGGTGTAGAAATATTTCCTGGAATGGCCTGTTCGGATCTGGTTTTTGGAAAAACTGGTGAGGTAAAAGGGGTCGTTGCTGGTGAATTTGGAAAAAACTCTGATGGCTCAATAGGAGAGGCCTATGAGCCAGGAATGGAATTACATGGAAAGTACGTGCTTCTTTCTGAGGGAGCTAGGGGATCACTAGCCAAGCAAGTCATAGAAAAATTTAATTTAGATTCTGAATGTGATGTGCCGAAATTTGGAATTGGAATGAAAGAAATTTGGGAAGTTCATCCAGAGGTTCACAATGAAGGCGAGGTTACGCATACAATGGGCTGGCCATTAGGGTTTAAAAGCTCTGGTGGCTCTTTTGTATACCACTTAAATAATAATCAGGTCTATGTTGGATATATTGTGGACTTGAATTATAAAAATCCATTTTTGTCGCCTTACATGGAATTTCAGCAGTTTAAGCATCACCCAAAAATTAAAAAGTTGCTAACTGGTGGTAAACGTATTGCTTATGGAGCAAGGGCAGTAACTAAGGGTGGTTTACAGTCAATTCCCAAGGCCGCTTTTCCGGGAGGAGCTTTATTAGGCTGTTCTGCTGGTCTTGTAAATTTACCTAGAATTAAAGGTAATCACAACGCTATGCATTCTGGCATAGAGGCAGCTGAATCTGTTTATAATGCAATAAAAGATAATAGATTTGGGGATCTGCTTTCAGATTATAATTTAAAATTAAAAACGGAAGCTGTTGGCAAAGACTTAAAGAAAGTTCGTAACGTTGCCCCGTTGAATGCTCGGTTTGGCCCATTAGGAGGCCTTATTCTGGGTGGGTTTGATATGTGGTTCCAGACGCTATTTAGTTTTTCTCTTTTTGGTACTTTGAAACATGAAAAATCTGATGCTGCTTCTACTGAAAGCGCTGCAAAGCACAAAGAAATTAAATATCCGAAACCTGATGGCTCGATAAGCTTTGATCGCCTGACTAATGTTTCATTTTCAATGACTAATCATGAAGAAAATCAGCCGTGTCATTTGCAACTGAATAACCCGGAAATCCCAATATCTGTGAACCTACCCCAATTTAGTGAGCCTGCTCAAAGATATTGTCCTGCTGGAGTTTATGAAGTTGTCCAAACCGAAGAAGAACCAGCACGTTTCGTGGTTAATTTTCAGAACTGTGTGCATTGCAAAACTTGTGATATAAAAGACCCTAGCCAAAATATTAATTGGATGACACCCCAGGGTGGTGATGGGCCGAACTATCCCAATATGTAGTTACCGGAAAATCCTTTAAAATCTGTTTTAAAGGGTTAAATTATCGATTATGAGTTTTAAGCTGATTACATGAAAAAATTTATTCAAGGTTCAATTTTTTTTCTTGCTGCCTCGATTTCTGAAGTAGCATCGGCATCATCTGGAGCATATTTGGCGGGTAGACAGGCTATTTCAGACCATAACTTTGTGACTGCTTCTAAATTTCAAACTAAAAGTGTGAGTGCCGATCCGTCAAACTCCAAGCTCTTAGAAGGCCTTATGATATCGTTGATAGCTCAAGGATCAGTAGATAACGCGATATCTATTGCGGAAGTTTATAGAGACAACGGAAACCTTAGCCAAATCTCCCAAATGGTTCAATCGGCCTCATTGATCAAAGATGGAAAGACTGAAGCTTTTTTAAATTTTGTAAAAGATGCCAGTGAAATTACCCCGATACTAAAAGACCTTTTATCGGCTTGGATACTTATGGGATTAAATGATGAAGTTAATGCAAATCTAATTTTTGATGAAACAGCAAAAGTTCAAGGCATGGGGCAATTTGCAAATTTCCATCGAGCAATGTCCCAACTTGCAGCGGGAAAATTTGACCAAGCCCAAAAAACATTCAGCCGTATTCATAGTGATCAAGGAAACCCAACAAGAAGATCCGTTATTTACCATACAAAACTACTCTTATCTCAGAGCAAATTTAAAGAAGCACAACGTTTACTAGAAAAATGGTTTGGGCCTACATTTGATCCTGAGATTGAGGGTCTTTTTGTCAACGCCACGAATGAAAAAGTTTATCCTAAAACCTCATTTCCCGAAACAAATATAGCAGTAGCAGATGTTTTTCACTCAATTGCAAATTTAATTTCAAAAGAGGCAGATCCAACGTTTACACTTATTTATTCAAGGTTAGCACAGTATTTAGATTTTAAGCACGTTGACTCAACGTTAATGACGGCAGACCTCCTTGTTGAGTTAGGCCAACATAATTTAGCTATAAAAGAGCATGAAAAGCTTTCCAACAGTCATCCACAATTTTTTGCTTCAGAATTAGGAAGAGCAGAAGCTCTGCGTTCATCTGGCAAAGAGATGGAAGCAATTGAAGTTTTAGCCAACTTAACAGTTCAGTACCCAAACTCTGCCAATGGTTTTAGTATACTGGGAAACCACTATAGACGTTTAGAGCTTTATGACAAAGCTGAAGTTGCTTATGGAGAGGCAATAAATCTGTATAAGAACAAGGGAGAAGCGGGTTGGTTTTTATATTATGTTAGGGGAATAACGCGGGAACGTTTAGATCTTTGGACCTTAGCTGAGAAAGATTTTCGAAAGGCGCTTTCACTTAACCCTACTCAACCGCAAGTTTTGAATTACCTGGGATATTCATTAATAGAAAAAAATTCTAATTTGGATGAAGCTTTGGAAATGATTGAACGTGCTGTTAAGGAAAGTCCTGACAGCGGTTACATCGTCGATAGTCTCGGCTGGGGTTATTATAAACTTGGTCAGTTTGAAAAGGCTGTTCCAAACTTAGAACGAGCTGCTGAGTTAATGCCTGTCGACCCAATCGTAAACGATCATTTGGGTGATGTTTATTGGATGGTAGGAAGAAAAACTGAGGCTGAGTTTCAGTGGCGAAGAGCGTTGTCTTTTGATCCTGAAGAAGAAGAGATGGAGCGAATAAAGAAGAAATTAAAAGTTGGCCTTAGCCAAGTCCTAATGGATGAAGCTAATGAGACTGGAACATTAGTGAAATAATGTTTGAAGAAAAAGCCAGTGCAAAAGTCAACTTGTGTCTGCAGATTGTGGGTCAAAAGTCGAATGGTTTTCATTTGTTAGACTCAATTGTAGGTTTCACAGAATTTGGTGATCATTTATCTTTTGAAAAAAGCGAGAAGCTGGAGCTCACTGTGAAGGGTGCTTTTTCTGATCAAATACCATTAGACAACTCCAATTTGGTTTTGAAGGCAGCGGAATTACTAAGAACCCTCAATAATATTAAAGATGGTGCCCACATAACTTTAACTAAAAATTTACCTCCAAGCGCTGGTTTGGGTGGGGGATCCAGTGATGCAGCGGCTGCTATCCGTGGACTAACTCGGCTGTGGGAGATAAATCTTCCAGCATTAGACGAGCTAATGAAAATTGGATCTGACTTGCCAGTTTGCATTAATCAAAAAACTCAGCATATGAAAGGTTTTGGTGAAGTTTTGAGGATAATTCATACGTTTCCAAACCTTCCTATCCTTTTGGTTAATCCTTTGAAAAAGGTGTCAACGCAAGCAGTTTTTAACATGCTTGAAAATAAACAAAACCCGCCTTTATCAAACTATGAAAAATTATTTCAAACAAAAAAAGATTGGATAAATTGGTTACTTTTACAGCGGAATGATTTAATCAAGCCAGCTCTTAAAATCGAACCAATTATCTTAGAAGTTTTACAGCTTATTTCTAGCCAAAATTCTGTTGAGCAGGTTTCGATGTCTGGATCAGGGGCCACCTGCTTTGGTGTTTTCGAAAGTAAATACGACTGCGATGCTGCTATGAAAAAGGTTCAACGAGAAAGGCCGGAGTGGTGGAGCGTTTCTACTGAAATAATATCTATTTAGATCTTATTAATACATAGTCTGCTAGTTCAGATAAAAGCGCCCGAATTTCAGAATCTGGCAACCTTTTTAATGCAAGCTTTGCTTTATTAACCCAAACTTGAGCCTCTTTATGAGTATCTCTTATTGCATCATATTTTCTCATAAACATAAGAGCCGTATCCCAATCATCTTGATTTTGATCGCCTTTTTCAATTGTTTTTTTCCAAAATTCTAGTTCAGTTTTGGAGGAGTTTTTAATGGCTTTTATGAAGGGCATAGTTACCTTTCGCTCTCGGAAATCGTTGCCGCTGTTTTTTCCCGTATCTTGCAAGCTTCCTTCCACGTCTAATAAATCATCAATTATTTGAAAGGCTATCCCCAACGCATCACCATATTCGTAGAGTGCTTTACAAGCGTCTTCACTTGCTCCTGCCACCTCACCTCCGACTTGAGTCGCTGCAGAAAATAGGGCGGCTGTTTTGCCTCGAATAACTTTTAAATAGGTAGCCTCGTCTGTTTTAATATTTTTTGAAACGGTAAGCTGTAATACCTCTCCCTCTGCAATAGTGGCTGAAGCACTGGATAGTATATCTAAAATTGACAACGAACCAATTTCTACCATTAATTGAAAGGAGCGGGAGAATAAATAATCACCAACTAAAACTGATGATTTGTTATCCCACAATAAATTTGCGGTGGGTCTTCCCCGCCGCTTTATACTTTCATCCACAACGTCGTCATGAAGCAATGTTGCGGTGTGAATAAATTCAACTGTAGCAGCTAATTTTAAATGCTTATCGCCAACATAATTAAACATTCGAGCAGCAGCTAGTGTCAGCATTGGTCTTAATCTTTTGCCACCAGCACCAATTAAATGGGTGGTTACTTCTGGTATTCTAGGCGCATTTTCTGAAGCCATTCGTTTGCGAATAATTTCATTTACGCTTACCATTTCTGGTTCAAGAATTTTGCCTAGCTTTTCATCTGGTTGTATTTGTTTATCCAACACCGATTAAACCTTATCTTTTCTCGACATATATGGTGGCAGCTCATAGAGTTTTCTTATGAAAGAATTATTGAGCACAAATGATATAACGAAATTTGTATACGCCGAAACTATCCTTAACTCAAATGATATAGTATCTTTTGCGCTTGATGTGAACATCAGTGTATTAGAAGGGTCAATCGGCATATTGCCACGGCGATTGATGGTATTGGCAACCGATTATGAGCGCGCGTTGCAGCTCTTAACGGATTTTGGTTTGGATTTGGAAAGTATTTAATATGCCTGAATTTACCAAGGATAATTTTTTGGGAGGTGGAATTCGGATATGGCAACCAAAAAAAGGCTATAGGGCGGGTATAGACCCAATACTATTGGCCGCATCAGTAAACGTTAGTGAAGGACAAAAAGTCTTAGATCTAGGTTGTGGCGTAGGAACGGCTAGTTTTGCCATTGGTTATAGAGTTAAAAATGTTGAGCTATACGGTGTTGAAATTCAAAAAATTTTTGTTGACTTGGGGAATTTGAACTCAAAAGAAAATGGTATAGAGTTTAAAATAGAATGTTGTAATATCTTGAGTTTATCTTCAAATATTACAAGCAAAAGTTTCGACCATGTAATAGCAAACCCACCTTATTTTGATAGAAAATCTTCGGTCGAAGGTATAAACTTATCTAAAGAAAAATCGTTTGGAGATACTTGCCCTATATCCGAATGGTTAAAAGTTGCTGCAAAGCGTACAAAGCCAAAAGGTTTTGTACATTTTATAGTCAGAACTGATCGGCTACCTGAAATTTTTAGAAACATGCCAAATAGCTTGGGTAGTTTAGTAATAACTCCAGTTATTTCACGTAAAAATGAGAATGCTAAACTGACAATTTTACATGCAAAAAAAAATGGACGTGGGGGGTTTATAATCTCACCACCAATAATTTTGCATCCTCTAAACAGCGAACCTTCAAAAAAATATAATCTTAAAGTTGATAAAGTACTCAGAAACGGCGCAAGCTTGATAAACTGGATTTGATGAAGGAGCTTCCGAAGCAGTGGCGGAATTTGGCCGAATTTGGTTCAACTTCAGTGACATGAAAATAAAAATATGCTCAACTCTTCGTATTGGTAGCGAGAGGAGAATAAAATTGAGCATTATATCGCACATCCAAAATCTCAAGCAAAAACATGAAAGGCTTTCAAGTGAAGTGGAGCAGGCTTATAAATTACCAGCGTCAGATGATTTGTATATTTCGCAGCTTAAAAAACAGAAATTACGTTTGAAAGAAGAAATTTCAAGGCTCTCTAAATAGCCTTCAAGATCTAAGCGTGTCGCCTAAATCAAGTTTGGGCTTAAGAGCAGTTATTCTGTCATAATCTTCTTTTTGACCGACAACTCTGTTAGAGACAATTTCTGCAGCTATTTTTCCGATCTCGTATCTGCAAGCATCCATAGTTGCAAGCTTCATTGGGAGTCCTTCCAGCAGTTCGACCCCATTAAACCCTGCCAAACCAATTTCCTTTGGTATACTTTTCTGGATTTCAAGAAGTGAGAGTAATCCGCCTGCTCCAATCATATCATTTGAATAATATAAAAAATCCAAATCAGGCGTTCGCTTGAGTATTTCCTTTGTCATCTGGGCTCCTTTAGCTAGAGCCGAACCGCCTGAATAGAATTCATGGTCAGAGATTTTAATATCTGCTTTTGATAAAGCTTCTGTAAAACCATCGAAGCGTTTACTGGCACGATGATCTAACGGCATTTTGGTTCCCAAGAACCCTATTTTTCTGTACCCAGCCTCCAATATAGCTTGCGCCATCTGGCGGCCTGCACGCTTGTGAGAAATCCCAACTGCTGAATCTATAGGCTCTCCATCTATATCCATTATTTCCACAACGGGTATATTAGTACTTTTCAACATGGCTTTCGATGTATCTGAGTGCTCTAAACCCGCAATTATAATACCAGAAGGACGCCATGATAGCATTTGATAGAGTACTTTTTCTTCTTTTTCTGGAAGATAGTCAGTAACTCCAACCACAGGTTGCAATTCAGTATTTTCTAGTACTGAATTTATACCAGTTAAAACCTCTGGAAAAACCATGTTGGACATAGATGGAATTATAACAGCAACTAAATTAACTCGCTGACTCGCCAACGCTCCGGCAATTTTATTGGGAACGTATCCAAGCGTTTTTGCCGCTTGAAGGACCTTTTCACGAGTATTTTGGGAAACGTCACCACGTCCACGAAGCACACGGCTTACGGTCATTTCAGAAACACCAGACGCCTCAGAAACGTCTCTAAGGGTTAATGTTCGGTTTTCGAAACGACTCAAATCATAAATCCCCTTTAACAACCATTCTTGGGGAAATATTAAATAAAATACAAGTTAGAGTTAACTTATGTTAAAAAAAACCTCTAGTTAGATTTTTTGTGAGTGATTTTTTATGTCATTACCAGATTTTGAAGTTGAGTCTGAATTGATCAAAAAAGGCTATAGAGCAATAGCAGGCGTCGATGAAGTAGGAAGAGGATGTATTGCAGGACCGGTAACTGCTGCCGCGGTAATATTAGACCCGGAAAACATCCCAAAGGGATTAAACGACTCTAAGAAACTTAGCCTAAAAAATCGGGAAAAAATTTTTCATTCAATCCAAAATAAATGTACATTTTATGTGGCACATTCTTCTGTATCAGAGATAGATGAGATTAATATTTTACAAGCCAGCCTGTTAGCCATGAAAAGAGCTATTGATGGGCTCAGTATTAGCCCTGATTTTGTATTAATAGATGGAAACAAAAGCCCTGAAGGATTGGACAGTGAATTTGAAACGATTATTAAGGGCGATAGCAAATCGCTCTCTATAGCTGCTGCTTCTATTGTTGCAAAAATAACACGCGATCGTATTATGTCACGCTTAGACAAACAATTTCCAGGCTATGATTGGTCTCAAAATGCCGGATATCCAACCAAATTTCATAAATCAGCACTTCTAAATATAGGCATAACACCTCATCATAGGCATTCTTTTAAACCGATACACAACATATTGTATCAAGAAAATAATTAAACCATTGAATTAAATAAATAAATTGACCTCGAATCAGGTTTGAATCATTGTGTGGGCAAATCACGAGCGCGAAAAAGCGCCAAAATTATTGAGGCCACAATGTCAATTAAGACTCATACCAAGGATTTTACCAAACTTCCTTTAAATAAAATTTTGAACGGAGACTGCATTGAAATAATGGATAGTCTTCCTGCGGATTCAATCGATCTGATTTTCGCTGATCCCCCATACAATTTGCAGTTGAAGGGAGAACTTCACCGTCCTGATCACTCGAAAGTTGATGCTGTCGATAATGCTTGGGATCAATTTGATAGTTTTAAAACTTATGACCGCTTTACTGATAGTTGGCTTAAGGCAGCTAGGCGCATCTTAAAACCTAATGGTGCGATCTGGGTGATCGGGAGTTATCATAACATATTCAGAGTTGGTGCATCTTTACAAAACAAGGGGTTCTGGATTCTAAATGATGTCATTTGGCGAAAATCAAATCCAATGCCTAATTTTCGGGGTAAAAGGCTAACAAATGCACACGAGACAATGATTTGGGCTTCTAAATCAGAGGGTGCAAAATATACTTTCAATTATGAAGCGCTCAAGGCTTTGAATGAAGGAGTGCAAATGCGCTCGGACTGGATTTTGCCGATTTGTAATGGGAATGAAAGACTTAAAAATGCAAAAGGTGAAAAAGCGCATCCAACTCAAAAACCGGAAAGTTTATTGCATCGTGTGTTAGTTGGTACAACTAACCCAAACGATGTTATTTTAGATCCTTTTTTTGGGACTGGAACTACAGGCGCGGTGGCCAAAATGCTTGGCCGAGAATTTATAGGAATCGAAAAAGAGCACAGCTATATCAAGGTTGCTCAGGATAGAATAAAGAAAATTAAAAAGTTTGATAAAGAGGTGCTGGAAGTATCGACGAGCAAGCGGTCTGAACCTAGAGTACCTTTCGGTCAAATAATTGAGCGGGGAATGTTATCACCAGGCGAGCAGTTGTGGTCTTTGAATGGGCGCCATAAAGCAAAGGTTAGAGCTGATGGTACGTTGATAGGAGATGACATAAAGGGGTCAATTCATCAAGTTGGCGCCGCCCTAGAAGGTGCTCCAAGTTGTAATGGTTGGACATACTGGGGTTTTAAACGTGATGGTAAAATGGTGCCAATTGACATTTTACGGCAACAAATTCGCTCAGAAGTAACATTGTAATTTAACAGCCTGTGGTTTGGAACCGCATGAAACTTTAGTCCGCCCACTGGGCGGATTTTTTTTGTCTAAATTTAGTATTACCACTTAGTCACTTCTGGATAGAACATTTCTCGCCAACGGGTGACTCTTGGGTTCATAACTGACATCCAAGCCCTAGGAAATAACGCTAAAATTCCCATTGCTGGATAGCTATGTGGAAGTTGCGGAGCCTTTGTTGCTCCGAGGTTTTGGAGTAAAGGGAAACTTCTGGCGGGTTTAAAATGATGATCAGAATGCCTTTGTAAGTTAATGAGAACCCAATTTGAAACCTTGAACGTTGAGTTCCAAGAGTGGTGTGGTTTTACGAACTCATACTTACCGTTTTTTAGACTTTTTCTTGATAAACCATAATGCTCAATGTAATTTACTATCTCAAGCAATAATACTGCGATGAATGCTTGAATTAAAAATAAAAGTAATCCGAAAATACCACCAATTAAAGCTGATAAGATAATCATAAAAAATTGTATGGTGGCGTAAAGATAAAATGGGTTAGAAAAGTCACTAGGCGGCAAGCCCTTACGTCCAAGTTTTTTAATTTCAGATTTAAATGATGACACCGGACATTGAATAAGAACTCGTATAAAAAACTTATAGAAGCTTTCATTATATTTAGCCGTTACAGCGTCTTTTGGTGTGCCTACGTGAACATGGTGAACCAGTAAATGTTCTGAACGGAAGTGGGAATAAAGCACCATTGCGAGCAAAATATCTGCCAGCCATCGCTCTAATTTACCAGATTTATGCATCAATTCATGAGCATAATTTATTCCAATAGTTCCAGTTAACACCCCCATAGCGCAAAAAAGACCAATCTTTTCTATTAAGGCCATATCGCTTGAGATTGTGAGTGCTAAAATTCCAAATAAAGTAAGAAATTGAACTGGAGCCCAAATCAGAGTTATTAGTCGATACCAGTATAGTTGAGATTCTTCTATATTTGGATCTAAATTTACAATCCGCAACCCAACATATTGGTCGATTAACGGTAAGATGACTAAAGTCATTATTGGAACAATTAGAATTGCCCAACCCTGCATTATGAAGGACACCCATAATGATATAGCAAATAGAATAGAAGACCAAAATGGTGCCGCAGATTTAAAAGATAATAAAATATTTTTGTTAGACATTATCAAAACTGTTGATGTTTTTAATTAAAGGAAAAACTTGATTGTAGGTTAAGACCTTTCCTGTTTATGTTAAGCCGATTTTCGATTAGCTGCCGTCAGCATACCGCACCAAAAATTTGAATTTCAATATTTAATTGATTTCCAGACTTTTTTCATGACTGTTGGTAGATTGTTTGAGTCCAATTCATCTGGGCCCAAAAATTTCCCCCTTCTAGGAACTTGTTCTAAATTAGCGGTAACATGCATGACTTTTAAATTTAAGTCAAAATGTGTAAAGGCATGTTTTACGAGGTCATTTTTTATTTCCCAATCTCCGTCTATAGGTGGGTCATCATGGAAAGTGTCTCCCCATTCGGAAGATGGAAGGCTGAGCATTCCACCCAAAAGACCATTTGGGGGCCTCACTTCAGTGAGTATTGCGCCATCAACTCTTTCAACAAAATATGCAATTCCATATCGGGTTGGTTTTTTTGTTTTTCCCAATTTTCGGGGTAAATATTTAGAGGTTCCCTTCCGTTTCGAGATACAGTGATTAACCCAAGGACAAATATCACACTGTGGTATTTTAGGTTTGCAAACAGTTGCACCTAGATCCATTATAGCTTGAGCGTAATCGCCGGATCTAAATTCAGGTGTGAGTTGTTTTGCTAAAGTTGACAGTTCTTTTTTGGCTTTTGGTAATTCGGTATGAACATTGAAAATCCTTGAAATCACTCGCTCCACATTACCATCCACTACGGTTTCTGGATTATCGTATGCGATTGAGGAAATTGCCGCAGCAGTATACGGCCCCACTCCAGGCAGTTTAAGTAATGCCTCATTAGCTTCGGGGAATTTACCATTTTTCTCGTTGGCTATAAGTCTGGCACATTTTAATAAATTGCGAGCTCTTGCATAATATCCCAGCCCTGCCCAAGCTCCCATAACGTCTTCATCTTTGGCATTTGCTAGATCTTGTATTGTGGGCCATTTTGTAGTGAACTTTACGAAGTAAGGCTTAACCGAGGCCACCGTTGTTTGTTGAAGCATAATTTCTGATAACCAAACGTGGTAAGGATCCGGTTTTATGCCAGCTAATCTTTTTTTAGGTGCAATACGCCAAGGCATTTCTCTAGCGTTACTATCATACCAGTCTAACAACTTGTTTGGATCTGGTTTATTTTCTATGCTAATCTGCATTGGGTTATCCGTAGATCATAGGCTAATATCTTAAAGTAGTAGGTCTTTCAGTAGAGGTACATAATAATATAGAAATGCGGAAACATGGATTCAAAAAAGCATCGGTCTTGCTGAAAAGAAATATTCAAAAAGCGAGTGAATTAAGAGGTTTTGCGCAATCTCGCGTTTTGACTCACTGGAGTGAGATTGTTGGAGAAGAAATTTCATCTGTGTCTATTCCTACTAGAGTGAGTTACAAAACTGATGGTTTAGGTGCTACGCTTACGGTTCTAACATCTGGACCAAATGCACCTATTCTTGAGATGCAAAAAGAGTTTATAAGAAATAAAATCAATGCGGTGTACGGCTATAATGCTGTTCATAAAATAAAAATAACCCAATCTTCTCCTATTGCGCTAATTGACAAAAATAAAGGTTCTAAGAAGGTTAGTTCTGAAAAAAAGAAAACTAATACGAAAATTTCTACTAGCCTAGTGAAAGCTGTAAATGAAATTGATGATAAAAATCTCCGTCAAGCACTTGAAGAGTTGGCGATAAATGTATTTACAAAGCTAGGAAATAGTTCCTCGTCTGAAAGGTAAACGTTATGCGTAAATTGTCACTATTATTAATATTTTTTGGGTTAGTTTACTTCTTACAATTCGGTAGTGAAAATAAGCATCAAACTAAATTTGATCTCCCTTACTCTGTAAATGCAGAGGAGGCTTCCGAAAATATGAAGCCCATAATGGAAATGATACAAGGCGACGGCAATGCTCCTATTGAGATGGTTGAATACGCATCCTTTACTTGCCCCCATTGCGCTAAATTTCACGAAGAAGTTTATCCTAAGCTAAAAATTAATTATATTGACAAGGGTCTTGTTAAGTTTGTTTACCGAGAAGTTTATTTTGATAAATACGGTATGTGGGCGTCAATGATAGCAAGGTGTGCCGGGCCTGACAGATTTTTTGGAATGACAGATCAAATTTATCGAAAACAATCAGACTGGGCTCGTGCTGAAAGTGATATAGCTATTGTAACAAAGCTTAGAAAAATTGGTCTTTTGGCAGGATTAAATGAAGCGCAATTAAATTCGTGTCTTCAGGATGGGGTAAAATTGCGAGCCTTGGTTGAATGGTATAGTGAAAATGCAAAAAGTGATGAGATTAAATCTACACCAACTTTGGTCATAAATGGTGAAAAGTATTCCAATCAAAGTTATGAAAAGTTAACCGAAATTTTGGATGAGATTTTAGATAAATCATGAAGGCTCCCTTAGCAGGTCTTCGTGTAGTAGAGTTAGCTCGTATTCTAGCAGGGCCCTTTGCAGGGCAAACCCTTTCTGATTTAGGCGCTGAAGTTATTAAGGTTGAAGCTCCAAATGGCGACGATACTAGAGGCTGGGGGCCACCTTTTATTGATAGAGATGGAGAAAGCTCTGCTGCTTATTTCCATTCGTGCAATCGCGGGAAAGCAAGTATAACTATTGATTTATCAAAGCCTGATGATCAACGGCGTCTTAAAAACTTAATAGAGTCTTCTGATATCCTGATTGAAAACTTTAAAGTTGGTGGTTTGAAAAAATATGGGTTCGACTATGAAAGTGTAAAGTCAATAAATCCAGCTATAATTTATTGCTCTATAACTGGATTTGGACAAACTGGTCCATATTCGCATCGAGCTGGATATGACTACATCATTCAAGGAATGAGTGGTTTCATGTCAATAACGGGTGAATCTGGAGAAATGCCCCAAAGGGCGGGTGTGGCGGTTACTGATTTATTTACCGGTTTATACGCAACCACAGCAATACTATCAGCAATACATATGCGAAATGATACAGGGCAAGGTCAACACATTGATATGGCTCTACTCGATTGCGCAGTTTCGGTAATGGTAAATCAAGCAATGAATTTTATGAGCACTGGTGTTTCACCAGAAAGGGTGGGTAATATTCATCCTAATCTTTGTCCATATCAAGTATTTGAATGTGCAAATGGTTACTTAATAATCGCAGTTGGAAATGACGCTCAGTTTTCCCGTTTATGTAGTATATTAAAACTAGAAGATCTGAGCCAAGATCCTCTTTTTTTGACTAACAAACAAAGAGTAGTGAATCGTGACCAGCTCACGGCGATGTTATCGGATGCTATAAAACTGTTTCAAAAGGATGAGCTTTTGAAACTTTGTGAAGATAAAAACGTTCCAGCTGGCCCAATAAACACAATGGAAGAAGTTTTCAAAGACCCGCAAGTCATTTTTCGAGAAATGCAATTAAATTTTGGTAATATTCAGGGAGTAGCTTCACCATTTAAATTTTCTGATGCAAAGTTAAATATGCGGGGGCCATCTCCTAAGTTAGGACAGGATGATAATGAGTTTTAAGATCTACTGATTAAATATTAAAAAGATTTTCAAGCTCATTTTTATCATCAAACTCAATCCTTACGGGAAGTGATAGTACTTTTTTGCGAAAGGTATTTGATAGCCGTACGGCATCCTTTTCGGTAGTCACTAATTGCGCATGCGCTGAATTCGCTTTACGTTCCAATCTTTTTAAAACTTGTCCATCAAGCTTTTGATGATCGCTTAATGCCACGCAATCAATTAAATTAGCACCAAGTGATCGAAGAGTTTTGAAAAATTTGCTAGGATCAGCTATCCCAGCAAATGCTAAATATTTTCCCTCTTTCCAATTCATACCAGTCTCAATGGGTTTTAATGTTGAGTGAATAATCTTAAGATGCGTTGGAAAAGTATCAAATTTATATATTCTTTGTCCCACAATAACTAGCGCGTCAGCGCGTTTAAAACCTTGGACAATATTTTCTCGTAGCGGTCCTGCCGGCATGCATTTTTTATTTCCAAAGCCTTTTTCTCCATCAACAACAATAAGTGAAAAATCTTTGTGAAAACTGGGATCCTGAAACCCATCGTCTAATAAAACTATTTGTGCACCGGCGTTTTCGGCGGCTGCTATTCCATTTTTTCTTTTATTTGAAACCCATACCGATGTGAATTCTGACATTAAAAGGGGTTCATCACCCACTTCGTCGGATTTATGCTTTTGCGGATCTACTAAAAACGTTCCCTGAAATTTTCCTTTATAGCCACGTGAAACAACGTGTACTTGTAGTCCCTTTTTTAAGAAGTGCTGTGCCAAGGCTATTGTCGTCGGTGTTTTGCCTGTGCCTCCAACATTTAAATTACCAATGCATATGGTCAAGCAGCTATAACTTTGGGGTTTTGCTAATTTTCCGCGTAGCAAGGTTAATAGGTTATAAAAGTACCCTAATGGATATAAAAATTTTGCCTTCCAAGTATTAGGCTCATACCAAAATTGCGGAGCTTTCATATTAAATCTCTTTGTTTTATATATCCACAAACAAGTTCTACGATTTTATCTGTATTCTCAGCACCAGAAGAAATAAAATCAAGTGCCGCTGCGCCCATCTTTGCTGCTTTATCTGCTGAATAAAGTTTATTTAGCTCAGCTGCTAATTCACTACTGTTCCTGACCTGTAATGCAGCACTAACACTTTTTAGGCCCTGATATTCAATCGAGTATTCACTAGTATTTGGTCCATGCAGAATTCCACAACATAAGCTTGCAGCGATTAATGGGTCTTCTTGCTGATCTAGCACTGCAAATGTGTTTCCATAAAAAACTACGGGTGATAGTCTCATGAACTTGATATTATCCTCAGGCTGTTTTGAAAAATAGACTTGAGTTGCTTCGTCAGGAGTTTTGTTCTCCTCAATAACACTCAGTCGTAAATCTAACTTGCTACAATGCTCTTTCAAAATACCCTCAAGTTTTGGGTTAGATAATGAAATGGTTAGGCAATATTGAAAAGCTGCCTTCAATACTTGTTGATGCGCCCTAAGTACAAGTTCGATTTCTCGTTCATGAATGTTTAAGGCAGCCCACATTGGTCTGCCTTTTAAATTACTGAAAATAGCATCGGTTTCTAAAAATGGCAGGGGTGCTATTGAAGACTGTAAAAGACCCATTCCTTTGATTTTGTGTTTTTCTACTAAACTTTGGAACAGTTGGGATGCTACTATTTCATTTTCTGTAAAAACAAAATCGAATTTACTAAATATAGTTTTTTTTAAGTTTGGAAATATCTTGAACCTTCTTTTTGGTAAATTTTCAGAACGAGCATCAGCAAAAATACTCAAGTATTTTTTTTGTTTTATTCTTAACTTTAGTAGATAGGGTAATGGTCCATCTAAACAAATTATCACTTTTGGATCATATTTTTTGAAAAAATTCAGATGGGAAAGCTGGTCAGAAATTTTTCCAATAACTAAAAAATCATATGATGATGTAGGTTTTCTAATAAACTCTTCCCCATATGTTAATAGAAATTCTGATTGTAATTTTTGCTTAAGATACACACATAACAGTTCAGCCGCGCGGAAACGATCTGGCTGAGATGCGTGAACCCAAATACATGGAGATAATTTGGATGCTACTGGTTTTAAGTTATAAATTGTTTAAGCTCCCTTAGTATCCTTTTAAGTTTGAACAAAAAGTAATTCAAAAATAAAAAGCCGCTCAATGGAGCGGCTTGTTTAAACTTCTTTTGTAGCTTTTATAATATCAGAAGCCCAAACCTTCATACTTTTTCTTAAACTTAGATACGCGGCCACCCTGGTCAAGTAAACGTTGGCCGCCGCCCGTCCACGCTGGATGTGCCGTTGGGTCGATATCAAGAGACAAAGTTTCGTCTTCACTACCCCAGGTTGAGCGCATTTTTATAACTGAGCCATCTGTAAGTTTGACATTTATGAAATGGTAATCAGGATGAATATCTTTTTTCATTTTTTAATCCTTACTCTTTTGCAGCTTTTGGCTTGTAGTTAGTGTCTTCGGCAATACGAGCAGACTTACCACGACGTGACCGTAGATAATATAATTTTGCTCTCCTAACGCGGCCTCGGCGCACTACGGTTATACTTTCGATATTAGTTGAATAAAGAGGAAATACCCTTTCGACACCTTCTCCAAACGATATCTTCCTAACGGTAAATGAACCTGCAATGCCAACACCATTTTTTCGTGCTATGCAGACACCTTCATAATTTTGGACACGTGATCTAGTGCCCTCAGTAACTTTGTAACCCACTTTAACTGTATCACCAGCTTTAAAATCTGGTATCTCTTTGCTCAAAGAGGCAATTTGCTCTGCCTCTATTTGTGCGATCATATCCATCGCTAGTCTCCTTTAAGCACGGTTTTTTCCGTTTTATTACTTCATTGGTTCAGAGCTCTAATTTTTTCTTGGATCCCTAATTTTATTAGGTCCACAAGAGTTTACAACCAGTTTCTTTTTTTGCTGCAGTCCTAATGTGTATTTATCTGAGATATATATACATTATTCAGCAAGACCAACTATTGTCGACCTATCAGTATGGGCAGCGTTTAAATTGAAAACAGCTGATTGGCAAGTTTTTTATTTTACTGAAGTGACAAGCTAAGTGAGTAGGGATTTTATTTTTGTGATGTAGTCAGCCGTGGTCAAAAATTTTAATAAAAAACAGATCAATCTTTGCTTTTATTCCAGACTTTCCAAAGATCAGGTCTATGTTTCTGCGTTTTGGTTTTCGCCTGATCCATTCGCCATTTTGCAATGTTTTGATGATGACCTGATAATAAAATATCTGGAATTTTTTGATCTTTCCACTCTGCTGGCTTGGTATATTGCGGATATTCTAGTAAACCCCTCGAATGACTTTCATCTATCGTGCTCTCAGGGTTGCCTAGAACGTTTGGCAGTAAGCGAACAGTAGCATCAATCATTGCTTGCGCTGCTATTTCGCCTCCCGTCATAACGAAGTCACCCAACGATATCTCTTCAATATCATAGCGTTTCAGAATACGCTCATCAATTCCTTCAAATCTACCACATAAAATAATAATGCCTGGTCCTGCAGCCCATTTTTGGGCAGTCTTTTGGTCAAAGCGTTTACCTCTTGGCGACATATAGACTAAGGGTCTTCCTTTGGGTGAGTTTGAAATTGCTTTCTCTAAAGCAGGTTCTATTACATCTGCCCGTAAAACTAATCCTGCTCCCCCTCCTGCTGGTGTATCATCAACTTTTTTATGGGGTCCAATACCAAAATGCCGCAAATTTACAGTTTCCAGGGCCCATTTTTGTTTTTCAAGGGAGCTTCCAATAATACTTTCGCTTAACCCGCCTGGAAACGAGTTAGGATAGAGGGTAATCACATCTACTGTCCATACACCCTTAAGGCGTGGACTATTTATCATCAATTCTTCGGGTTTACTGGAAGCTGAAATTGATTTTCTACCATGTGATAAGTGTTTCTCAGGCATTATCAAACAAGTCCCTTTGGAGGGTCAACAATAACAATAGAATTTTTTATATCAACTTTAGGCACAATTTTTTGAGTAAACGGTATTAAAATAGAGTTTTTTTCGTTACTAATTTCAACTTCTAATAAATCAGAGGCACCATGATTTAAAACAGATTTAATGTTCCCAATATTATCTCCCTCTAAATTTTGAACACTCAGACCAATTAAGTCAGTATGATAGTATTCGTCTTCATATAACTCCGGTAGTCTTTCTCTTGGAACATATAGCTTTGTACCTTTTAAATTGTCTGCGTCTTCTTTTGATATTATTCCCGACATTCGTACTGATAAACCGTTTTTAATCTCACCTGTAATGACTATATCGAATTTTTTTTCGCCTTTTTCAGTCAATAGTGGGGCATAATCGGCTATTGTTTCTGGAATAGATGTGAAACTCTTTAAACGAACCTCACCCTTTATGCCAAAGGCGCCAACAACCGCTCCAACACAAATAAGTTCGCCCATGTGTGAATTCCTCACTGCGGATATTCAATTAAATGATCTAATTACTCTTGAACTTGGATTTTACAGATAGACTCATTGAATGTTCCACCTACTTCACCACATATTTCTTTATATTTTTGTTTTTCGTATACGATACCAGCTATGAAGGCTATGCCAACAATTATTAGCAATCTTACTGGTCTGAATATCATTTTGTTTGTGTAATATTTTTCTTTTGATTATTCAAAAGAATTTTATAGCGATTGTTTTGCTAAATCGCAAATGGCAATCGCTATAAAAAAAGGCGCGAGTTTACCCTTTAGCTTCTTCTGCTGGAGCTTTTTCGGCTGGGGCTTCTTCTGCTGGAGCTTCTTCAACTGCGGCTTCTTCGGCTGGAGCTTCTTCAACTGCGGCTTCTTCTGCTGGAGCTTCTTCGGCTGCGGCTTCTTCGGCTGGAGCTTCTTCAACTGCGGCTTCCGTGTTTTCTTTAGCTATTTTTTCTTCCGCTCTGTCTTGCGCCTTTTGGCCAGGAAGTGCTTTTTGTGGATTATTTCGAGCCTTCTTATCTAGGATCCCCGCAGTTTCAAGGAACCGTGAAACACGATCGGTTACCTGAGCACCTTCACTTAGCCAATATTGAATGCGTTCTACATTCATTTTAACTCGTTCATCACTATCTTTTGGTAAGAGTGGATTATAAGTGCCTAATCTCTCTATATAACGTCCGTCTCGTGGCATTCTGCTATCTGCCGCAACAATCCTATAAAAAGGACGTTTCTTACTGCCGCCTCTAGCAAGACGTATTTTCATGG
The DNA here is from genome assembly GCA_003332035.1 of Paracoccaceae bacterium. GTDB lineage: Bacteria > Pseudomonadota > Alphaproteobacteria > Rhodobacterales > Rhodobacteraceae > Salinivivens. The sequence continues at coordinate 18,448 of QOQI01000005.1, read as the reverse complement.
CCATTTTGTATTCTCCTTTTTGAATGGCTTTTCAGGCAAGTGCCTTAAAGTTGATGTTTTTTATGGTGTTGAATTACTTCCTGGATAATAAAATTTAGTAAATTTTTCGCAAATTTTGGATCTAAACCTGCTTCATCTGCAAGGTTCTCAAGTCTAGATATTTGATATGCTTCGCGGTCAGGGTCGGAAGGTAGTAAGTCGTTTTCTGCCTTCAATTTTCCAATAGCTTTTGTGTGTCTAAAACGTTCGCTAAGTGTATAAACTAAAATTGCATCAAGGCGATCTATACTATCTCTATGGTCATGAAGAACATCTAAGACTGTTTCCGATAATTTAGTCATTCAATAGTCTCCCTAGAAAATTAAATCTTTTATTTCGAATTTGTGAAACACTCATCCTTTTAACTCATGGGGCTGAGGATGACGAAACAGCATTTCCTCACCCATAAATGAATTTTTATAGGAACGTTCAAAATATGCGCCCATGCGTTTTGCCAAATTAATGGATCTTTGGTTACCAGGAATTATACCGCTGGTAAGTGTTTTGAATTGAAGCACTTCATAAGCCCAATGCCTTGCTCTACATGCTGCTTCGAAGGCAATTGATTTGCCTTCGAATTTATCAAAAACAGCCCACCCTATTTCTGGTTCTGGCCAACCTTCAGGGTTCCAAATTCCACTCATTCCAGCAACTTCACCGAGCTTAGTTTCTATCATAAAATATCCGTACCCGTGCCAATGCCAGTGACCTACATTGACCGAAAACCAACGCCATGCGTCGTTGCGGTCGGGTGATGAACCAAAGCCCTCAGAGCGATTTTCGTCCAAAAGAAATGAAATAACCTCTTCAGCATCTTTTCTTTCAGGTCCGCGAAGTATTAGATTCTCTGACTCCAATCTGGGGGCGTTGGTTAAGCTCATTTCTTTTTACCAAATCCAGATAGTCCAGGTGGTAGTTGTCCACCGCCTAATCCTGGAAGTCCCCCAGGAATATTATTTGGAGTCAAATTTCCAAGATCTTTTGCTGCTTTTTGCAACGCTTTTGAATCTAGCTTACCTGATAGTTCGCCCGTATCTGGCATTCCTTTTCCGAACATGCCCCTCATAGCTTGTTTAAGCATGCCACCTTTACCCATTTTTTTCATCACGTCAGACATTTGCCTTTGCATTTTGAGTAATTTATTTAAATCACTAACTTCCATTCCGGAACCGGCAGCTATTCGTTTCTTCCTGCTTGCCTGTAAAATTTGAGGGTTTGCACGTTCTCTCTTTGTCATTGAATTAATTAATGCAATTTGCCTGTTAAATACGGTGTCATCCATTCCTCTCTCGGATGCTTGTTTTGCCATTTTCCCCATACCGGGCATCATACCCATAATACTTTCAACACCGCCCATTTTCATCATTTGCTCTAGCTGTGTTCTAAGATCATTCATGTTGAATTGACCTTTTTGAAACCGTTTCATCATTTTTTGGGCTTGCTCTGCCTCAATGGTTTCTTGAGCTTTTTCAACTAGTGAAACTATGTCACCCATTCCAAGAATACGGCCGGCAACTCTCTCTGGTTCGAATGTTTCCAAAGCATCTATTTTTTCGCCAACACCAACAAATCGTATTGGTTTACCAGTAACTGCACGCATCGATAAAGCCGCGCCACCCCTACCGTCACCATCCATTCGCGTTAAAACTACTCCGCTGACACCAATTTTATCATCAAATTCAGTTGCAACATTTACGGCATCCTGCCCCGTCAATCCATCAACGACTAGCAATGTTTCTCTAGGGTTCGCCACATCTCTAACGGCCGCTGCTTGGGCGATTAGCTCTTCGTCGATATGTAAGCGGCCGGCTGTATCGAGTATATAAATATCATAGCCACCTAGCCCGGCCTGTACTTTAGCTCGTTTTGCTATTGCTAAGGGATCTTCCCCTTTAACGATAGGCAAGGTATCAACACCGATTTGGGCTCCCAGTATCTGAAGCTGTTCCATGGCTGCTGGACGATTAACGTCCAAAGAAGCCATTAAAACCTTTTTTCCATCTTTTTGCTTAAATCTGCTTGCTAATTTTGCAGAGGTTGTCGTCTTACCTGAACCTTGAAGTCCCACCATTAGTATTGGCGCTGGAGGATTGTCTATTTTGAGTTTTTCGAGATCATCTTCACCGGCTAAAAAATGTACGAGTTCGTCGTGCACTATTTTTACGACTTGCTGTCCTGGCGTAACTGATTTTGTTACAGTTTGGCCTGTCGCTTTTTCTTGAATAGCTTTAACAAAATCCCGAGCGACAGAAAGAGAAACATCGGCCTCTAATAAAGCTACTCTAACTTCACGGAGAGCTGTTTTCACATCATCGTCGGATAGAGCACCTTGCTTGGTCAGGCGGTCAAAGACACCCGAAAGCCGCTCTGATAAACTCTCAAACAAATTAAACTCCTTAGGTTCAATTTTATTCAGTTCAGTTAATCTCTACAGTTGAAATTAAACCAACTAACCCCCGTGGGCGAAACTCGCTGACGGAGGGCGATCCAAATATAAAAGGACCGGAAGATTCAACTTCCATAGAAATTTCGCTGCCATTAGCATGGCTTTTCTTGCAGTGTCAAGAACAGATGCGTGATAAGATTTTGGTATTAAACCAAATCAGATTGTTGCAATAAGTGCTCTTTTGCCAAAAATTCTTCTAGCGATTCTAAATTTATAGGGTCCAGTTGTCCAAAACTTTGTATCCAAACAAAAGCTGCATTCATGCCTTCGGTATCCAATTTGCACCATTTTACTCGCCCACGGCGCTCTTGAGCAATTAAACCGGCGTTGGCCAAAACAATCAGATGCTTTGAGATAGCGGCGAGTGACATATCAAAAGGGTCTGCAATGTCTGTTACGGCCATATCATCCTCCAAAAGCATCATTAGGATGTCGCGTCTAGTTGGATCAGCTAAAGCTGAAAATATCTGATTTAGCTTGTGAGACATGATTATAAAACTTTATTCAACCATTTAGTTGAATAATATGATTCAGTGTCAATTTAATCAACTAGGCGATCACTAAAATTTTTATTTTAAAAAATATATAAAAAACAATACTTTACGAATTTTTTATTCCTAAAAAATTTATTGACTTACAAATGTTAAATACTTAAGAACAGGATGTTTTTACAAGGTTAAAAGCATGGGTGAGAGTGAAAGCGATAATCCTCTTAAATCTTTAGAGGCAAAGATAGACGCTGCAAAAAAAGCAATTGAACCTGTGGAGCCTGTACAAAATAAATTCTCTGCTGCGGAAGTTGGCTGGAGAATGATAATTGAATTAACTGCTGGAGTCTTTTTAGGCTTTGGTGTGGGGTACGGACTGGATTTTCTATTTGATACAAGGCCGGTTTTTATCCTGATACTAACATTGTTTGGGTTTGCAGCTGGTGTCAAAACGATGATGCGATCTGCGCGAGAGCTGCAAAATAAAGAATTGGCTGCCCAAGACAGTACCGAAAAGGATGACATTGATGGCTAGCAGCGCTGATGCAAAAAATGAAGGGTTAGTTTTTCACCCAATGGATCAGTTTATCGTTGAACCGCTTTTTGGTGCAGGACCTGTACATTGGTATACGGTTACGAACGTAACTTTGTGGATGGCTTTGTCGGTTGTTGCTCTGATATTGATAATGGTCGTTGGAACATCAAAGCGCGCTTTAGTTCCTTCGAGAGCCCAATCTATTGGCGAGTTAGCTTATGGCTTCGTACACAAAATGGTGGAAGACGTAGCAGGTAAAGATGCTGTTCCTTACTTCCCGTATATTATGACGTTGTTTATGTTTATTGTCTTGTCTAACTTTTTGGGTTTGCTACCAATGTCGTTTACAACGACTTCTCATATCGCTGTTACAGCGGTGATGGCGATGGTAGTGTTTTTCTCAGTAACTATCATAGGATTTGCGAAAAATGGTGTTGGTTTTTTATCCCTTTTTTGGATTTCCTCTGCCCCATTAGCTTTGCGGCCTGCTCTAGCGCTTATTGAAATTATTTCATATTTTGTAAGGCCTGTGAGCCACTCTATTCGGCTTGCTGGCAATATGATGGCAGGACACGCCGTTATTAAAGTATTTGCAGCATTCGCAGGGGTGGCATTAATATCGCCACTTTCTGTAGTTGCTATCACTGCAATGTATGCCTTAGAAGTATTAGTTTCGTTTATACAGGCATATGTTTTTGCAATTTTAACCTGCGTCTACTTGAAAGACGCTCTTCATCCACATCACTAAAACAAAATAATTAAGGAGAATTCGAATGGAAGGCGATATTGTACAAATGGGTGCATACATTGGCGCAGGTCTGGCCTGTACGGGCATGGGTGGCGCGGCAGTTGGCGTTGGTCACGTTGTAGGAAATTTTATAGCAGGAGCTCTTCGAAACCCTTCTGCAGCTGCTGGACAAACGGCAACAATGTTTATTGGTATTGCTTTTGCTGAAGCTCTGGGTATCTTTTCATTCCTAGTCGCACTTCTACTAATGTTTGCCGTTTAAGCAACAATTAGAACAATGTCCTTAAAGTTGAGGTGCCCTTTTTTTGGAACACCCCAATTTTATGGGTTCATTAGGGAGTAAAAAATGGCGACAAAAACCGATGTTTCTGTGAGCAGTTGTATAGATAGTTACGGAAGCGCAATAGGTATGCCGCAACTGTGTACCGACTGGGCAAGTAATCAAATTTTTTGGCTAGTAGTTACTCTAGTAGCAATATTTTTTGTTCTGTCTAGACTAGCACTACCTAGAATATCTGCTGTAATTTCTGAAAGACAAGGTACAATAACCAACGATCTTGCAGCCGCAGAAAATTTGAAGTCTGAAGCAGCGCAAGCTGAAGAAGCTTACAAAAAAGCTCTTGAAGATGCCCGCTCGGAAGCTGTCAAAATAATAGAGACGGCAAAAGTTGAAATAAAACAAGAGTTGGATGTTGCAATTCAAAAGGCCGACTCAGATATCTCTGCAAAGGCTGCTGCTAGTGAAGAGGCTATCGCTGAGATCAGAAAAGACGCTTTGGCAAATGTTAAATCAGTTGCGAAAGATATCACCTCAGAACTAGTTAAAGTTCTTGGTGGAAAAGCTGATGCCAAAACTTTAACGTCGGTGATCAATGCGAAAATGAAAGGGTAATGGGCATGTTTAAAAATGTAATAGCTCCTGGACTAATGCTTACAATTGCTAGTCCTCTTTGGGCTGCTTCCGGTCCTTTTTTTTCTCTCCGCAATACAGATTTTGTCGTATTAATAAGCTTTATTCTGTTCGCCTTGGTTTTAGTTTATCTTAAAGTACCGTCTATGTTAGGCAAAATGCTGGATCAGCGTGCAGTCTCTATTAAAACTGAGTTAGATGAGGCCAGAGCTTTAAGAGAAGAGGCTCAAACAATTTTGGCATCTTATGAGAGAAAACAAAAAGAAGTTAGTGAGCAGGCTGCCCGTATTGTGGAAGATGCTAAAACCGAAGCTAAAGAAGCTGCAGAGCAGGCAAAAATTGATCTTGAGAAATCTGTTGAGCGTAGGTTGAGTGCAGCTAAAGAAAAGATTGCATCGGCGCAAACTTCTGCAGAGCGTGAAGTTAGGGATGCTGCCATAACTGTTGCAGTTGCGGCTGCAACAGAAATCTTAGGTAGTCAAATGTCGGCCGATATGGCCGACAAATTGACTGAAAATTCAATCGCGGAAGTGAAAACAAAGTTTCATTAAAAGCAATATTGCAAGTCAAAAAAACCGTGTGTGAGTACGGTTTTTTTTCATTTTTCATAAGTGACTTCAGCTTTAACAATATTTAAGAGTTGTTTCTAACGTTTTCCGTAATAAAGACCTACAACATGCTCAGCCTCAGCAAAAAATAACCATCTAATTATAAACATACCTATAATATGAGTAATGAAAGCAAGTGTTGCAATAAAGTGAGAAAATGGGAGCGATAGAAATATTATAGGCATTCCAAAAGCTAATATACTACCCATTATGCGTAACTTACCGCTATGCTTTCGCCCTACTTTGTAAACAAATTCCTTTAAAAGATAGTTAGTGCCAGTATGAGGTGCTTCAAATGACCGAACTTCACTTGGATTAACTGTCAGTCCAGTTGCGGTAGCTAAATTTGTACCGGATTGGGCGAATGCCTTATCACCGAATATCCAAGAAACGACCTGTATTACGCCAGATAAAGCTAATAAAGGAAGTGCAACAGAAATTTGCCCTGCTAGCAATGCTCCGCCAGCAATTGAAAATATAAGAAAAACTATTGGTGTCATTCTTGAATTCCAACGAGGTACCGTTTTTAGTTGTGCATATATCATTGAAGTGGCGAAAACCGTCGCAATACAAAAGAAAGCTGATAGTAATCCAACAATCGTTAATTCTATGTCGAGAAAAATCCGACCTAATGCGTATATTCCAGATAGTACCAAAGCAAAAAGTGAAAGCCATGCTTCACGGCTTAACCAACTCGATTTCCACTGAGAGAATGCCTTTATGGCTCTTTCGGGATGACCTAGATGAAAAGTCGATGACAAAAGACCACCTATGGCTAATGCAAACCCAATTGCAAAGAAAATAAAACTAACTAGGCCGCTCATGCTGGGATATCCCAGGCAAAGAAAAGCCAGCAATCCAAAACCTAGTCCAGAAAGGGTAGTAAAAATAATTACTGATGGAGCTGGATGCATATTAAATTCCGTCTAAAGTTTTATCTAACCATTTGAAAAAACCATCTGGTTCATTGGCAATAGGTTCTAGGTAGGGCGCCAATATATCTGTTTCGTCCATTTGGTTTTTTGGTCTAGGAGGTAAGTATTTATTTACGGGAAGGGTTCCTTGCTCTGGCATAAGATTGGTTCCTCCTCGCTCTTCTACCAGTATACTAACATCACTATTGGGATCCCCAAGGTCGCCAAAGTGTCTTGCTCCGGCCGGGCAAGTTCTCACACAAGACGGAACTTGATCCTCTTCAGGTAAATTTTCGTTGTAAATTCTGTCCACACACAAAGTGCATTTTTTCATCACTTTCTCAACTGGATCCATCTCTCTGGCCCCGTATGGGCATGCCCATGCGCATAATCCACAGCCTATGCAGTCACTTTCATTTACTAGTACAATGCCATCCTCAACTCTTTTGTAACTGGCCCCGGTTGGACAAACAGTTACGCATGGAGCATTTTCACAGTGTAAACATGACTTTGGAAAATGTACCAAATGCGCAGGTTTATTGGTTGGTGTAACTTCATAGGAATGAATACGATTAAGAAATGAACCAACTGGTTCCGCGCCAAATGCATCCTCATCTGACAAAGGAGCACCATAATTTTCGGTATTCCAACCCTTACAGCTAACCACGCAAGCATGACATCCAACACAAGTATCAAGGTCAATGACGAGGCCAAGTTTTTTTTCAGTCTTTTCTGGGAGTGAAGTCATTAATTGCCCACTTTCCATGAAATATTTTTTGGACCCGTTCCAACTGGTGACTTAATTTCCTTAAAACTTGGTTGGCTTTCTTTAGGCGCCGTAGTTTTTTCTAATTTTACCTTAAGATCGAACCAGGCAGCTTGCCCTGTCACCGGATCGGAATTTGACCATCTAAGCCCATCGCCTTTTGCAGGTTGTAGTTCATGGATCAGATGATTTAGTAAGAACCCTTTTGTTGCTTCTGGGGCATTTGGATCGAGTGCCCAAGCGCCCTTTCTTTTCCCAATTGCATTCCAAGTCCATACAGTATTTTCGTTTAAACCAGCCATTTCTGCTACGGGAACAGTTATAGTGTTATGTATAGAGCTGAGTTTAACCCAATCACCTGTTTTCAAATTATGATTTTTCATGAGTTTAGTTGGCACATAAAGTGGGTTCAATCCGTGAATTTGTCGTAACCAAGCGTTTTGGCTTCCCCAACTATGATACATTGCCATAGGTCTTTGTGTTAGCGCATGAATTGGGTATTCGTTATTTTCTTCACTTTTAGCTTGAGTGGAATACCAGATTGGGAGTGGCGACATTACTGCTTTTAACTGTTCTCTCAAATGTTCTGGAGGTTGTTGCTCGCCAACTCCCTCAGCGGCCAGCTGAAATTTACGCATTGGTTCAGAATACAAGTTAAATATATATGGCATTGGACTATCATAAAGCCCTAATTCAACGGCCCAATTTTGATAGGCACTATTCCAGGGTTTGAAATACTTAGCTTCATCAGGAATATGCGCGACGTAGAAGCCTCCATTTTCGATATAGGCTTCTAATTGTTTTGGATTGACCGAGCCTCTTCCTTCGGCAGATCCATCCCCACGAAATCCGGCTAAAGGACCAATGTCAGGTTTTCTTAGATGATTTACTATGTAATCAGCATAGTCTTTGTATTTTGGAGAACCATCTTCGTTTATAAAGCCTGGAAGGCCTAGCCTGGCACCAAGATCGACTATGACTGATTGAAAGCCCCGCACATCACGGTCTGGCTCAATGACCGGCCATCTTATAGCATCTGCTGCGCCATCAGCTTCGCTGATTGGTCTATCAAGTAATGAAATACAATCATGCCGTTCTAAATAAGTCGTATCAGGTAAAATTAGATCTGCATAAGCAACCATTTCTGACGAATAAGCATCAGAATAAATTATTCGTGGAATGACATATTCGCCTTTCTCATCCTTATCAGTGAGCATGTTCATAACCCCACTGGTATTCATAGAACTATTCCAACTCATATTTGCCATATACATAAATAGTGTATCGATTTTATAAGGATCACCTGCATAGGCATTTGAAATTACCATATGCATTAACCCATGCGCACTCATGGGGTTTTCCCAACTAAAAGCTTTGTCTATACGAACCGGCTTACCATTATCATCTAATGCCAAATCTTCCGGACCATGGACAAAACCTAAATGCGGACCATCAAGGGGCGCATCAGGCGTCACTTTGAAGTGCGGTTTAGGATGAATAGAGGATGGCTTTGGATAAGGAGGCTTAAACCTAAACCCTCCTGGCACTTCAACAGTTCCAAGTAGAATTTGGAGGATATGCAAGGCTCGGCAAGTTTGAAAACCATTAGAATGGGCTGAAATACCTCTCATAGAATGAAAACTTACGGGTCTTCCTTTCATGACCTTATGCTTTTCACCACGAAAATCAGTCCACTCGATTGGAAGCTCAAATTCTTCTTCAAATGCTACCTTTGCTATTTCATTTGCAAGTGCGCGAATTTTTTGTGCAGAAATACCGCAAACATCGGCAACAGTTTCTGGATCATATTCTGATGAAATATATTTTTTAATAATATCGTGAAATACCGTAGTGCTAGTAGCTCCTCGTACTCGATAAGTCGCGTTTAGGTCAGGGTAAATACCCTTAGTGTCAAACGCGCACACTTTTCCACTTATTCTATCTTTAACAAGCGGTTTATCATTTTCATCTTTTAGAAATAATCCTGATTCTGGATCAAGAAAAACAGGGGCGTTGGTATATTTAGCTAAATATTCTAAGTCAATTTTACCCGCCTTTATTAGTACATTGATCAGTGATAAGATTAACAAGCCATCTGTTCCAGGAGTTATCCCTAGCCATTCATCGGCAACAGCATTGTATCCAGTACGAATTGGATTAACGCCAACGATCTTTGCTCCGCGGTCTTTGATTTTCCCAATTCCCATTTTAATTGGGTTACTGTCATGATCTTCTGCTACTCCAAACAGTATAAATAATTTTGTATAGTCCCAATCAGGTTGCCCAAATTCCCAAAATGAACCGCCCATTGTATAAATTCCAGCTGTCGCCATGTTTACGCTACAAAACCCACCATGTGCCGCGTAGTTTGGTGTTCCAAACATTTGGGCAAAGTAACTTGTAAAAGATTGTGACTGATCTCGACCAGTGAAGAATGCTAATTTTTCTGGTGCTTTTTTTCTGAGAGGTTTTAGCCATTCGACTGCCAAAGTAAGCGCTTCGTCCCAGGAAATTTTTTTAAATTCGCCTGACCCCCTTGGACCAACTCGTTTCATAGGAGAGTCAAGGCGAGAAGGTGCATTCACTTGCATAATTCCTGCACTACCCTTAGCGCATAGAACACCTTGATTGACGGGGTGGTCTTTGTTGCCTTCTATGTATGCGACTTTACCATCCTTAATATGAACGTCTATTCCGCACCGGCACGCACACATATAACATGTTGTTTTCTTTATCTCGTCTGAAACTTTTGGAGAAGTTTCTAAGTATGGTTGGTCTTTCATTTCTATTTACTCACCCTGTCAGCCGGATCAATCCGACCATAGAAAAAGTTATCACTAATCCCAATGTGAAAGGGCGATAATATTTTTCTAGTTTCTGCATAAACAAAATTGACCCTAGTACAACCCCAATAGAAGAGGGTAGAGCTAATAAAATACCGCGCAAAAATGCTTTTTGGTCCATTACATCGAAAATAATTAAAAATATAAAAGTTGTTATTGAATTAAGCAATATATACACGACAAGTGATGCTCGCATACGCCTTGCTGAATTTTGGCTTGCTAAAACGTAGATGGCCACGATCATACCACCAATGCTTGCTAAACCCGTTGCCATTCCAGCAAAAACGCCTGACGAGACTGTGCCCAACTTTGTTGCTAAAAACTGAAGTTTAAAATTTTTTAATAAAATAAATGATAGTATCAATATCAACGTCAAAGCGATAAATTTACTAATCTGAAAATCCAGAATTGTTGTTATGAATATACCTATTGGCAACCCAAAAATTGCACCAAGCCAGAGGGTCATTGAGGTCTTTTTGTCAGAGTCTTTCCAACCGTTTTTAATCATAAAAACTCCAGCAAAAAATTCCATCCACCAACATATTGGAATTAGTTCTAAAGGCGGAATGATTGAGAGTGCCAAAGACATTACGAAAGCTGATAACCCAAAACCTGTAAAGCCTCTGATCAGCCCGGCAAAAAAGCAAATAGAAATTAAAAATAGTATATCGGAACTAGTTAAAGCTAATGTTCCAAACATTATTGTATACGATTAGCCTGTAAAGCTGTAACAGCTATCATTTGGGTTACATCATCAGCGCTACATCCTCGTGATAGATCATTTGCTGGTTTAGCTAAACCTTGAAGAATTGGTCCTATAGCTTGAGCTCCACCGAGCCGCTGAGTTATTTTATATCCAATATTTCCAGCATCTAAGTTAGGGAATATCATTACATTTGCCCTACCTGCTATTAGAGAACCTTTGGCTTTTAATTTTGCAATTTCAGGGGAAATGGCGGCGTCAAATTGTAATTCACCCTCAATTTTGATCTCAGGACTTTTAGATTGCACAATTTTTGTTGCTGTCACCACCTTAGAAACTTTGCGATGATTTGCGCTACCTTTTGTTGAAAATGATAACATGGCGACATGAGGTTCAGTCTGTAGAAGGTTTTTACATGATTTAGCTGCCATGATTGCTATTGATGCAAGTTCATCTTCTGTAGGGTCTATGACTAATCCACAGTCAGAGTAAACCATAGGATATGCACTTTTGGGATACATTAAAAAACAGCTAGAAATAAGCTGCACGTCGTCAGATTTCCCAATTATTTGTATAGCAGCTCGGACAACATTAGATGTGGTTTCTACCGCTCCACCAACCGTTCCAGCAGCATACCCAAGTTTGACCATTAAAGCAGCAAAATTTAAGGGCTCTTTGACTTTAGTCCGAGCCTCGTCAACTGAAATTACTTTATTCTTGCGGAGACTTAGATATTCTTTTTCGAATTCAATAAGCAGTTCTGATTTTTCAGGATCAATGACCTTTACATCCGAAGGAAGATTGACGCCCAAGGCTTTACACTCGGTCTTAATAGTAATTTGATCGCCAATCAGAACAATTTGGCACGTCCCAGTGTTATAGGCCGCAATCGCACCAGTGATTATGCGGGGATCGCTGCCTTCGCTCATTACTATAATCGGCTTTTGATTTATAACGAGCTCTTCTAAGACCTTTAAAGGTAATTTATGTTTGGTCCTAGAAGAGTTCATAGTCTCAACTATACCTGCTGAGGCCGCATATCCTTAGCGTCTATCCCCGCTACTGCTACAGGTGCTGTCATTGCATCACGTCTAAAAGGCTCCCCTAGTTCTTGATTAATCATCGCCTCAATAAGTGTTGTAATTCCATTTTCCATTTGATCCTTAATTGCTTGATTTAGTGCGGCTGTAAGATCGTCCATAGTTCTCGCAACAACTCCCTTCAAGTTACAAGCCTCAGCAATTCCGGCATAAGAAACTTCATAATTTAGTTCAGTTCCTACAAAGTTGTCCTGATACCAGAGTGTCGTATTGCGCTTTTCTGCACCCCATTGGTAATTTCGAAAAACGATCTGTGTGACAGCAGGCCAATCTCCTCTGCCAATAGCTGTAAGTTCGTTAACAGCAATGCCAAATGCTCCATCTCCGGAAAAGCCTACGACTGGCACATTAGGACAGCCAATTTTGGCACCCACAACTGATGGAAGCCCATAACCGCAGGGCCCAAATAAACCAGGCGCTAAATATTTTCGACCCTCTTCGAAACTTGGATATGCATTACCTATAGCACAATTGTTGCCAATATCAGATGAAATAATAGCATTTCTTGGAAGAGAGGCTTGGATTGCTCTCCAAGCCATTCTAGGGCTCATCCACTCGGGTTTATCAGCTCTAGCTCGTTCATTCCAAGTTGTACCTGGATCGTCATCCTCATGGTCCATCGAAGAAAGTTGCTGCGCCCATTTTGACTTTGTTTCAGCTATTTTAACTTTTCTAGTGTCGCGGTATAAGTCGCCGGCAGTATCGGAAAGTTGGGCCAAAATATCATTAGCAACCTTACCCGCGTCGCCCACAATTCCTATAGATACTTTTTTGGTTAGGCCTATACGATCAGGGTTTATATCGACTTGTATAATTTTCGCATCTGAAGGCCAATAATCCAAACCGTATCCGGGAAGTGTAGAAAATGGGTTGAGACGTGTGCCCAGACACAATACCACATCTGCATCTTTAATTAACTGCATAGCTGCCTTTGAACCGTTATAACCAAGTGGTCCAGCAAAAAGAGGATGGTTTCCTGGGAAGGCATCGTTGTGCTGATAACCAACACATACTGGCGCATCCAAACGTTCGGCTAGCGTCATTGAAGCAGTTATCCCATCCTTTGATAATACAACACCAGCACCGTTTAAAATAACTGGGTTTTTTGCTTCACTTAATAAATTTGCAGCGTCCGAAACAGATTTACCTCCGCCACTAGAATGTTCAAACTCAATAGGCTCAGGAATTTCTATATCCACAACTTTTGTCCACATGTCTCGGGGTATGTTTAGCTGGGCAGGGGCTGATTGCCTTTTAGCCTGTGCTATCACTCTAGTTAGAACTTCTGCCACTCTCGTTGGATCCCGAACTTCCTCTTGATAGCAGACCATATCTTCAAATAGCTTCATTTGCTCAACTTCTTGAAAACCGCCTTGTCCAATAGTTTTGTTGGCGGCCTGAGGAGTTACTAACAAGAGCGGTGTGTGGTTCCAGTAAGCAGTTTTCACAGCCGTTACGAAATTTGTAATACCAGGGCCATTTTGAGCAATCATCATTGACATCTTTCCTGTGGCTCTGGTGTAGCCGTCGCTCATCATTCCAGCACTACCCTCATGAGCACAGTCCCAAAACATAATTCCTGCCTTTGGAAATAAATCTGAGATGGGCATCATTGCTGATCCAATGATTCCAAATGAGTGTTCAATGCCATGAGTTTGAAGTACTTTTACAAATGCTTCTTCTGTGGTCATCTTCATAATTATTCTCCTAAAGGTGGTTTTATGTGGCTAAATTTAAATATTAGAGTTGGATATATGCTCAAGCTGTCTAAAAGGTTAGAGCCAGTTTAACAACCAAATTATGTCCAGATTTATCTTAATCTGTCAATTTTTTAATAAAGTCTGCTACCAGTTTTATACCACCTTCTATCTTTTCTTCATTTATTGATGAAAAGGCTAAACGATAGTAGTTTTCTAGTTGGTTGGGGGGGGCGAAGAAATTTTTTCCAGGTTCGATTAGAACACCATTTTTCATTAAGCTCTTAGCTAGTATTTCTGTATCTAGATCTTTTGGCGCTTTCATCCAAAACGAAGATCCTCCCTCCGGTGAAGAATTACCTGCAATCTCTAATTGGTATTTTTTAATAGCTTCCGCCATTGTGGACCTTCTTATACTGTATTGCTTTGCCATTCGGTTTATCAAAGCATCATAGTGGCCTAATCTTAAAAAATGGGCTGCTGTCCGCTGTATATGTCCAGGTGGATGGCGAAGTACGCTTGCTCTCAGAGCCCTTGCTTCGCTTATAAAAGGTGCAGAGCCGACAAGGTAACCTAAACGTAGCCCTGGAAATAGTGATTTTGAAAATGATCCAACGTAAATCACTCTTCCCTCACTATCTAGTGACTTTAAAGCTGGAGAAACCGACTTTTTTGATGAGATCTCAAATTCATAATCATCTTCAACAACTAGTGCATTAAGTTTGCTAGCAGTTTCTAATAATTGCTGCCTTCGATTTAAAGGCATTGTAATTGTGGTTGGGCATTGGTGACTAGGTGTGGTGAATATAACTGACGTTTCTTTTGGGATCTGATCGGGTATCAATCCATAGTGATCCAAATTAACAGCTTTAACATGACACCGAGATTGGTCCAGAATATCTCTTAGGGGTGGATATGATGGATTTTCGATTGCTGCAGTTCTGCGCTGATTTAATAAAACTTGCGTTGCTAGCCACAAAGCATTTTGTGCACCCATTGTTACCAAAACCTGATCTGTACTTGCGGTAATGCCACGCCTAGGAAGAGAGTGTCTGAGGATAAATTCAATTAGTTCGATATCATCTTGATCATAATAGTCTGAAGTTAAAGAACTGAAGTCTTTGGCCCCTAGAGCCATTAATGCGCACTGCCGCCAGTTTGAGTGGTCAAATAGACTTGGATCGGTTTGTCCATAAATGAAGGGAAATGGAAATGAGGACCAGTTTTGTGGTTTTGCTGGCCAGTTTTCTATACTGAACCTCTGCCCTATCATTTTTGACCAGTCTACTGTATCCCGAACCCCAATTTTTTCCGAAAATGAGGGTGGGGGAGGGGCATTTTTTGAAACATAAAATCCGGAACGATCTTTAGATATGAGGTAATCATTTGACTGGAGTTCTGTGAAAGCTAGCGAAACGGTGATCCTACTCACGCCAAGATATTCTGCTAACTTTCTGGTTGATGGAAGTTTTTCACCTTGTTCAAACCTACCTGATAAGATCCCTGAAGCAATCATCTGTTGAACCCGAGTTTGCAAGGTTCCTGGCGTCGTATTATCTAGAAAAAAGTTTTCAACTGGTATTGCCATAATAAAATATGAGTATACTAAAAAGCTTTAGCCAAGAATATTAGGTTACATAATAACGGCAAAATCGGACCCCAAGTTTAATGGTCACCTTAACCAACTGTATTTTAGATTTGTGAATAAGATTGGCGAAAAAACAATCAACCAAACACTTTTGTTAAAGCTATATCAACTGCCTCGGTAATCGCGTCTATATCGTCAGGCGTCGCAATAAGCGCTGGACTAAAACATAGAGTATTGTTCAATCCAGGTAACGATCTATTGGTTGCACCAATGATAATACCCTGTGCCATGCAGTCAGCCACAACCGCTTGGACAAGCTTTTCCTCAGCTGGTGTTTTATCACTACGATCTGACACGAGCTCTGCACCACAAAAAAGGCCTGCGCCTCGCACATCACCGATCACTTCATGTTTGTCACTTAAATTTCGTAAGTTTGCCATCAATCGATCTCCCATTGCCAATGTATTATCAAGGAGATTTTCTTCTTCTATTATTTTCATATTTTCGATAGCCGCCGCCGGACCTGCCGTGCATCCGCCAAAAGTCGATATATCTCGAAAGTAGTTCATTGGATCGCTGGCATCATCTTTAAACATATCAAAAACAGTTTCTGTAGTGACCAAACATGCTATTGCAGCGTAACCAGATGCTACTCCCTTGGCCATCGTAACCATATCGGGTTTTATATCAAAGTTTTGATATCCAAACCATTTTCCAGTGCGTCCTAATCCACAAACTACTTCGTCAATATGCAATAAAATTTCGTACTTGCTACAAATTTCACCAATACGTTCCCAATAAGCTGGAGGTGGCGTTATCACTCCACCGCCTGCTGTAACTGGTTCAAGACATAATCCTCCAACAGTGTCAGCACCTTCTGCCAGAATAACTTCTTCTATGGCATCTGCCGCCTTTCGACCGTATTCCTCACCACTTAAATCCCAT
Source organism: Paracoccaceae bacterium (assembly GCA_003332035.1). Classification (GTDB taxonomy): domain Bacteria; phylum Pseudomonadota; class Alphaproteobacteria; order Rhodobacterales; family Rhodobacteraceae; genus Salinivivens. The sequence goes on along the minus strand of QOQI01000005.1, from coordinate 2,118 downwards.
TGCGCTCTATATTCCAGGCAGTGTGGTACACGGACAAAACCTGGGGTATATGGGCCATATTGTGCGTTCCTTTCATCTTGCCCGCCGGCTGAAAGAGTGGAAATTGTTGTCCCATGGTAATCACGATCTCGATACAATATTTTGTTTTTCTTACCACCGTATCGCTTATGCGCAATCTGTCTGATCATCTTGAAAGCTTTTTCATTCGCTTCCGATCCAGAGTTACAATAATAAACTCGGCTTAAGCCTGGCATTTTTTCAATGAGGTTTTCAGCGAAGATTGAGCCAGGGACAGATCCAGCAGCCCCAGCAAAGTAGTTTAGCTTGACTAATTGATCACGTACTGCGTTGGCGATCCGCTCTCGACCATAGCCGACATTAACTGTCCATACACCACCTGAAACGCCATCTATGTGTTCTTTGCCATTTTGATCCCAAACTCGCATATCTTTACCCTCTACTATTATTCGAGGTTCATTTGTCTCAAACGGCTTGTGTTGAATTAGATGGTGCCAAATATGTGCACGATCAGCTTCAACTATTTTTGAAATATCATTATCGCGAGGCGCTCCGTCCATGAAATATTCCTTTCAGACTCTTGTTCAACAATTATTATCTTTGATCATCATTTTATATATTTTCGATAGTACCAGTTTTAAACTTAATTTATATCCAATAACAATGATTTTTACACATTTTGTAATTACAGTATTTAAAATAACTGGTCTTTATTCTAACGCCTTAAAAATTTATATGTAAAGGCTTTGACATCCCTTTAATAAGATGGTCACGTACATACCGGAATAATGTTGAACCGAAATTTGGTAAGTTAGGTTGCTTTTTATTAGCAAAGTATGCTTACCGAAAGTATAATGAATGCTTTTAATACTACCGTTCAATTAATCAGACAAAGGGAGAATATTAATATGTCAATTTCCAAAAAAATTAAGCTTTCAACAGCTGCCTTTGCAATGCTTGCATCAAGTCAAGCCGCAACAGCGGGTGGACATGGCGAAATTACAGTTGCTTATTTCTTAGAATGGCCAATGCCTTTTGAGTACGCAAAACAAATGGGCACATATGACGAGGAATTAGGTGTCAAAATAAACTGGGTGAGCTTTGAGTCAGGCGTCAAAATGTCAGCGGCAATGGCATCTGGCGACGTTCAACTATCTGTAAGTCAGGGTGTTCCTCCATTTGTTGTTGCGACTTCAGCAGGTCAGGATCTCCAAATTCTTGATGTAGCTGTAAGCTATGCGGACAATGATAACTGTGTCGTCCGCTCGGATTTGGAAATTGATAAAAATAGTACTGGCGAATTGGCAGGCAAAAAGGTCGCTGTTCCTCTGGGAACAGCAGCTCATTATGGATTTCTGAAACAAATGAGCCATTTTGGTGTTGACGTAGGTAGTATGGAAGTGGTCGACATGGATCCCCCAGATGGGGCTGCAGCAATTGCTCAGGGTGCTGTTGATATGTTTTGTGGATGGGGCGGTTCGCTAAGACGTGCTTTGGAGCATGGTAATGTTCTTTTAACGGGTGCAGAAAAAACAGATCTTGGTATTCTTGTTTTTGATGTGACTTCGGGACCCGCTGACTGGGTTGCTGAAAATAGTGATCTTGTCGCAAAATTTTTGAAGATTACAGCTGATGCCAATGAAATGTGGGCTGATGAATCAAATCACGCAAAAATGTTGCCGGCTATAGCTAAAGATGCTGGGATGGACGAGGAAGCAACGGCTAGCACAATGGCTACATTCACATTCCCGACAGTTGGTGACCAGCTTTCTGGCGCATGGCTAGGTGGCGCAGCGCAAGAATTTATGAAGGGTGTGGCTGATGTTTTTGTTGAAGCTAACTCGATTGATGGAGCTTTGGATAGCTACGAAGCAGCCGTTAATACCGGTCCATTAAACGCTGCAAACGGTATGTAAATTAAAACTCAATGGCCCGAGTGTATTTACTTGGGCCATTAACAAATGTTTATCCTCCCACAGTGATGGAAAAAAAATGTCAGGTTTGACTATTGATAACTTATCAATGCGTTTTGATTTGCCGGATGGTGGATCTGTTCAAGCTCTTAAGGATGTTACGCTCCAAATTAAACAGGGTGAATTA
>QOQI01000048.1 GCA_003332035.1 Paracoccaceae bacterium | reverse complement strand
CTTGGCCCCTATTACAAATCAAATATGTAAATTAAGATCAAAAAAGTCAAGAGTTTAGAACTATTCTAAATTGTTAATCTTTGATGATGATGGTCATAATTTGCCAACTTATCAAGTTATTGCTTCAAGTTGCTCTTTTGATAAGTTGCCTGGTACGATTGTTACTGGTATCGGAAATGTTCCCGAACTTTTGGATAACTGGGAAACCAGAGGGCCGGGACCATTATTGTCAGTTCCAGCCCCTAAAACGAGAATACCAATATCGGGATTATCCGTAACAAAGCTCAGTATTTCCTTAACTGGCTCACCTTCTCGTATAATTAATTCTGGATCAATATTATTGCTATCGCGCATCCACTTTGCGAAAATATCAAAATGCGCTTCTATTCTGGCACGAGCCTCTTCTCTCATTAGATCTCCCACACCTATCCAATGATTGAACTCGTCTGGTGGAATTACTGAAAGTATTGCTACACCACCGCCAGTTTTCATAGCCCGCATAGCAGCAAAGCGCATTGCACATAAACATTCGCGACTGTCATCAAGAACAACTAAAAATTTGCGCATTTCGCACCCAACTTATTTATCTCACACCTATAATATCAAAAGTTTTTTGTAAAATAGGTTTGGCTATCGATTTAGCTTTATTTGCGCCGTTATTTAATACTTTGTCTAACTCTGGTAGATCTCGCATTATTCGCTCCATTTCACTTGAAATTGGTGAGAGAACCTCTGTGGCCCTTTCTACTAACATAGGTTTAAATTCTGAAAATTGCTTACCACCAATTTCGCTTAACACTTCGTCAACACTTTCATCGCCAAGGGCGGCATATATCGATACCAAATTTTCGGCCTCTGCTCTATCTTTTAAACCCTCTGGCTCCGATGGGAGAGCTTGTGGATCTGTTTTCGCCTTTCTAATTTTATTTGAGATCACGTCAGAAGAGTCTGTCATGTTTATACGGCTTAGATCTGAAGGGTCAGATTTAGACATTTTTTTTGTACCATCCCGCAAACTCATCACTCGAGCTGCTGGTCCGCCAATTACAGGTTCAGTCACTGGGAAAAAGTCAACTTCGTAATCATGGTTAAATTTAATGGCTATATCTCTTGTCAATTCCAGATGTTGTTTCTGATCATCGCCTACTGGCACATGCGTTGCATGGTAGGCTAAAATGTCAGCCGCCATGAGTGCAGGATAAGCAAATAGGCCCAGTGATGCATTCTGAGCATTCTTTCCAGCTTTGTCTTTAAATTGGGTCATTCTTTGCATCCAGCCCATTCGAGCCACACAATTAAATATCCAACCCAACTGTGCATGTTCAGACACAGCAGATTGGTTAAATAAAATTGATTTTTCTGGATCAAGGCCAGATGCAATAAAGAATGCTGCCAACTCTCTAGTATTCTGTCGTAGAACGCTCGGATCCTGCCATACAGTAATTGCATGGAGGTCAACTACACAATAAATAGTTTCGTAATTATCATTTTGCATTTGCACAAATCTTTTGACGGCCCCCAGGTAATTACCAAGTGTTAATCCGCCCGAAGGCTGGACACCGGAAAAAACACGTTTTCTGAATTTACCAATCGTTTCGGGTTTGCGATCTGTGCCCATTACTACTCTCCGTCTGGATTTTCCGTCTCAAATCGCTTACCTGTGTCCTTAATTTTGGTCAAGCTAAGGAATTTAACTTGTCAGTTAACAATGGACCGCCAGTGGTAAATCCAATTCCTCCTGCTATCCTTGTGATTTTTTGTGGCATAATCTCGGTTGAAGCAGCTCTTTTTTTTGGTTTTCTTGGATCATCTGGAAACTCAGGTTTAGCCACTGAAAGATTATTTCTAATCCAAAATTATGGCGTTCCTCCTAACCTTGTAAATTGGATGTTTGAAACAGGTAATTTTTCCTTTGAAACTTTATCAAGATTTTTAGTTTACCCATTCATAAATTTATCAAGCCTTTCTGTAGTTTTCGCTGTAGTTTTATTGTTGGCCTTGGGGAAAATGGTAGGAGAAGTACTTTCTGCATCAGCTGTAATTTTAATTTGGGTATTAAGTACATCCTGTGCAGCTTTTTTTTATTCTATCTCGGTGGTTAATGGGCAAATATTAGTAGGGTCATATCCAGGCGTTTATGGTTTTGTTGGAGCATATACATTTGTTTCTTGGATTACTTTAAGGATAGCTAAAAAGAACAACCAGTCACAAGCTTTTTCATTGATTGTGGCATTAATGAGTGTTCAATTAATTTTTAGTTTTTTATTTGGAACAGGTGATCTCTGGATTGCAGATTTTGCAGGCTTTGTTGTAGGGTTTTTTACTTCATTTTTTTTAATCCCGGGTGGTGTGCGGGCAGTAATTTCGATTCTGAGACGTTAGTTTTTCTTAATGGAGTTTCGGATTTCTTTGAGGCTAAATGCGCCCATGAAATTGGCACTTACCGTATAGATAAGTGCTCCTATTAAAACCAAAAAAGCAGCAAAAGAAATTTTTTCAATAAGTGAAAAGATTTCTTTTCTGAGCAAGTAATCTGCAACCCATAAAAATAACCCCATAACCAAGGATGAAAGAGTAATTAGCACGAATTTTGATTTTGAAAGCTTGGAAAGTTTGCTGCTGGTACTGTATTTTTTGGTTCCCATTACAAGTAATAATATCATAGCCCAGGCAGACACGGTTGTTGCAATTGGTGCAGCAATCCACCCATAGAGAGGCATAAAACCGAATGCGATTACTGAATTTATGATCATTGATAAGACAGCAAATCGAAAAGGCGTTTTCGTATCTCCCCTGGCAAAGTAGATTGGTTGGTAGACCTTTTGCAGTACGAAGGCAGGTAGTCCAAGAGCATAAATTGATGTAGCTAGCGCCATAGCAGCAGCATCGTTAGACGTCGTTTGGCCATGCTGAAAGAGCGCTGAGATTAAAGGTAAGGGAATAATAAGCAAAGCTATGGTTGCTGGTATGGTCAGCGCCATACTTGTTGTAAAAGCATTATTGAAGGCAGAGCGAGCTCCACTCTCATCGTTAGAAGCAATTCGCCGCGACAACTCTGGAAGCAATACAATACCAATAGCAATTCCAACCACACCTAAAGGCAGCTGATATAGTCGATCAGCACCGTAGAGCCAACTGATTGCGCCTGTTTCCTGACTCGAAACAAATTGACCAACCAGTAAATTAATTTGCAAAACGCCATTTGCAAGAGCACTTGGGATTGCTACTCGAACTAAAGTCTTCATGTCTTTTGATAATCTTGGCCTGCTAGGGCGTATAGTGATACCGGCCTTTTCAGCAGCCATCCATACGAATATTAGCTGCATGATACCTGCAAATGGTACTGAATAAATTAGAATTGTCATTGTTGACCATTCAAAGAAAAATGAAATGCACAAACCCAAAATGATTGTTATGTTAAGGAGAACTGGAGCGGCGGCGGCGGCGGCGAAGTAACCTAAGGCATTGAGAACTCCAGATAGAAGTGCTGCTAGAGAGATTAGCAAAATGTAGGGAAACATTACTCTGCCAAATGCAACAGTAATTTCGAACCGCTCGTCACCTACAAATCCATTGGCGATAGCCCATATCAGTGCTGGCATAAAAATAATTGCAAGGGTCGTAAGGATTAATAAAATGAAGGCTAAGCTGCCCATAGCTTCATTTGCGAAAGCTGTAGCATTTTCCTTTTTCTCATATTTTTTTGAAATTAGAGGAACAAAAGCTGAATTAAAGGCACCCTCAGCAAAAAATCTTCTGAACATATTTGGTAATCTAAATGCTGCAAAAAAAGCATCTAATATGGGACCAGCTCCTATCAAAGAAAATAATAATATTTCCCGAACCATACCCAGGATACGACTTACCAAAGTCCAGAAGCCAACTGTCAAAAAACCAGATATAAAGCGTATTGGTCTCAAGATTGTGCTCGTTCCACTCCAAGAGTTATTGCCTGTCGCAAGTTCTGCTCAAGTTTTTTTTGTTTGCTTTCACTATAAAATTTTAAACCAAACATGTCTTTGACGTAAAAACTGTCGACGACCTGCTCGCCATATGTTGCTATAACGGCAGATGCTATATAAACGTTCATATTGGCTAGTGTTCTAGTCAAATCAAATAGCAATCCCGGCCTATCTCTAGTGTCTACTTCTATGATTGTATAAATTTCTGATCCATCATTGTCGAAAGTTACAGAAGTTGGGACTTTAAACGCCCTTTCCCGTTTTTTAAATTTGTCTCGTGCCTTAATGGCATCACGCGTGATAATTTCACCGCTTAAAGTTTTTTCAATCATGCTTCTTAGTCTTAAAAACCTATTTTGATCATATGGGGCGCCATCTGTATCTTGTATCCAGAACGCAGCTGTCGCAAACCCATCTTTTGAAGTATATGATCTTGCATCAACCACATTAGCTCCAACCAAGGCAAGAGCACCAGAAAGGCGAGAGAAAATGCCGGGATGGTCTGATAGAGCAAAGCAAATTCTCGTAGCATCTCTATCTGTATCAGGTGTTAGGTCTATTTTAATTTCATCTGATCCAAGGTTTTTCAATAATTTGGCAAAAGCAAATTGCGCACCGATCTGGAAACCTTGCCAATATGGTGGATAATGCCTTCCCATTTCCAATTTGATGTCTTTAGGCTCCCAATCAAATAATTTTTCCTTTAATGATTTTCTGGCCTCGGCCATACGGTTTTCTCTATTTAAAGCCTCGCCACCCTGTTCTAGAGTTATTCTTGTTTCAGAGTATAGTTGTCGGATAAGAGTTGCTTTCCAATTATTCCAAGTATCAGGTCCTACACTGCGCACGTCGCAGACTGTTAGAATAGTTAAAAGATCCAATCTTTTGACACTCTGAACTGCTTTTGCAAAATCACGAACTGTGCGCGGATCGGATATATCTCTCTTCTGTGCCATATCAGACATCAGTAAGTGATATCTCACAAGCCATTCAACGGTTTCTGTTTCCTGTTTTTTAAGACCTAGACGGGGTGAAACTTTCCTGGCAAGTTTGGCTCCCAGTATTGAATGATCATCGGAACGCCCTTTGCCAATATCATGGAGTAATAATGCTACATAAATTACCTTTCGGTTCACACCGTCTTTCAAGATAGAGCTTGCGATTGGTAACTCTTCGACTAATTCCCCCTTTTCAATTTGTGCTAATGTTTTTAGGCATTGGATTGTATGTTCATCAACAGTGTAGCTATGATACATATTGAATTGCATCATAGCCACAATTGGTTCAAATTCTGGGATAAATTTTGCCAGAAAACCCAATTCATTCATTCGGCGAAGGGCTCTTTCTGGATTGCCGTGTTTGAGCAATAATTCTAGAAAAATATTCTGAGCTTCTGATGACTGCCTAAATTCTTTATCTATTAAAGATAAGTTTGCAGAAACTAGCCTCATAGCATCGGGGTGAATTAATAAACCGGTTCGAAGTGCCTCTGAAAATAATTTTAGTAAATTTATAGGGTTAGCCAAAAAATTTTCTTCTGAGTTTATTGCTAACCTATTATGTATAACCGCATAAGCCTCACCGATTTTGGGTTTTCTTTTAAATATGCGCTCAAGTAGAGGCTCATCTTTAGCATGAACCGCCTCCAGAGAAGTTAGAAAAATCCTCGTTAAATCTCCAACTCGTGTTGCATGTCGGAAATAATCTTGCATGAATATCTCAACAGCACGCCTGCCTTTAGAATCTTCGTAGCCCATTGCTGCTGCTACTTCGACTTGAAGATCGAAACTCAATTGCTCGATTGCCCTATCAGCTAGATGATGCATTTGACATCTTACTGCCCACAAAAATTCTTCGGCCTTGTCAAATTGCTCGTGCTCATCTGATCGGAAAACATTTAATTCAATTAAGTCGCTTATGTTTTGCGTCTGGTAAACATACTTTGCGATCCAATAAAGTGACTGCAAATCACGCAGCCCACCTTTTCCTTCTTTAATGTTGGGTTCGACCATGTATCTTTGACCGTGTTTTTTATGTCTATTTTCCCTTTCTTTTAATTTCGCTGAAATAAATTCTTTGGCAGTTCCGTCAAATAAATTTTTCCAAAGTTTTTCGTTTAATTCAGAGGCTAAGCCAATGTCTCCGCACACAAATCTATGTTCCAGCATAGCTGTTCGAATGGTGTAGTCTTCATTGCCCATGCGCAAACAATCTCGAATAGTCCGAGATGAATGACCAACTTTAAGTTTCAAATCCCATAGAAGATACAGAACGGTTTCTATAACAGTTTCTGCCCAAGGAGTAATTTTGTAGGGTGTCAGAAAAAGCAAATCCACATCTGAGTAGGGCGCCATTTCGCGTCTTCCATAACCTCCTACGGAAATAACCGATAATTTTTCTGCATTAGTTGGGTTATAAGCTGGGAACTGTATATTTGTTGCAAATTCCCAAGTGGTCTTAACAAGGCAGTCTGTTAAAAAAGCGTAACTTCTTATGGCTTTTCTAGCCTTCAAGGGTTTTTTAGTAAGTTCAAGGGAAATTCTTTCAAATCCCGTCAATTTTAATTCTTTGAGTAAACTTACTAATTCATTTCTTTCAGTTACGTTCGACTTGAAAAAAACATTAACTTTCGCTTGATCAAAAATTTGCTTAGGTTGGCAAATTAAATCCATATCATTGTGGATAAATCTATCTTTTTTATTTTTAAATTTATCAAAATCTAAAGAATCTTGGCGCTGGGTCAATGATGTATACCTGCTTATTTCTAACTTCTGCTATTGCTAAGCCGCGCTCATTAGTTCGGTCCTTTAAAAACCGAAAAATTCCCTCGACACCTTCGAAACCTGCAGACTGGGTTAATCCCCTTGAGGCTAAAGCATGAGGTTTGCCAGTTTGAACTAATGCCCCGATCGCCGCTATTCCATCAAAGGCTAGCCCTGCTAACTGATGAGGAGTTCTGCCATATAATGCTTCATAGCGTTTTGAGAAATTTTTTCTTACGATTTGATCCGGCGTAGTAAACCAGCCACCCTGCAGTCCTTTCAACCGAAGTGTTTGCTGAGGAATATCCCAACGAGAAATTCCAGCAAACTGAACTTTTTCTGTATTGATACCAGACTCCGGTAACAATTGTCCCAGTAGGGGTAGAGCTCCTGCTGAATTAGATGTCAGAAGTAGTAGATCTGCGTCTTCGACTTCGACAGAGGCGCGGGCCAATGGAACAGCGTTTACTATTCCTTTTTGCGTAAACTCAAAAGATTGATTATTTACTACTTTGATATTTGAATTTTGAGCAGATTTCTCAAGTGCAGCTCTTCCAAATTTACCTTCAATGTTGTCAGGATACAAAATTACGGCTCGTGATTTTCCTTTTGAGGCGGCGTAGGTCAAAAGTCTATTAGCCGTATTTTGAAACGTTTTACCTAAAATAAAAACGTTACCACCAGCAATGGAGGTATTGTTAGAGAAACTTAGGACGTTTATTCCTTCGTCTGCGACAGCCATGCCAGCTGCATTCGCGGCTTCGCCAAATAAAGGGCCAAGAATAATTTTGGCGCCGTCATCAACAGCTTTTTGCGCTTGAATAGCGGCCTGTGCAGGGTTGCCTGCTGTGTCGTAAATCCGAAGATGAATTTGAACATTTTTCAAATCGCCAACGGCCATTAGTGTTGCGTTTTCTAAACTCATCGACAACGTTTGCGTTTTTGGGTGCGATTTTGGTAACAGTAACGCGACTTGAACAGGTTTTTTAACATCAATATTTGGGCCAATAGAAGTTTCACGTTGCTGAGGAGCACATGACGAAATAAAAATAGCCAAGACTATAAAACTGATAAGTTTTAATTGCTTGCTTAATGACAATATTCTGTCCAACATGACGTTAAATCCTCAAAATTTTGAGTTAATTAAATTTCCGACTAAAAAGTGTCTAATGGTCAATTACAAATCAATCAAGTTATCGCCGGGTTTATATTTTGTTTCAACACCTATCGGTTCGGCCCGTGATATAACCTTAAGAGCACTTGATATTCTAGCCAATGCAGATGTTTTAGCCGCTGAGGACACTAGAACTTTAAAAAAATTATTGGAAATTCATGAAATTCCAATGAAAAATAGAATTTTAATTTCTTATCATGACCATAATGGTAGCAAAGCACGCCCAAAGTTACTCGCACACTTGGAGCAGGGTAAATCCATTGCATATACTTCGGAGGCAGGAACTCCCTTGATAGCCGATCCTGGTTTTTCACTCTTAACTGGAGTCATAAGTGCTGAAAATAATGTAACAAGTGCACCAGGACCTTGTGCATTAATAGCAGCTTTGACAGTCGGAGGACTTCCAACAGATAGATTTTGTTTTGAGGGATTTTTACCGAACAATAAAAGTCAGAGAGAACTAAAATTCCGCCAATTACAATCTTATCGTGGAACGCTCATTTTTTATGAGTCTGCCAAAAGGTTGAAAGATACTTTAGTAAAAGCATTGGAAATTTTTGGAGAGACAAGACAAGCGGTTGTTTGCCGGGAAATTACAAAGAAGTTTGAGGATATCAAGCGTGGCAACTTGAAAGAACTTTCCGCATTTTACAGTGATAAAAATGTAAAAGGTGAAATTGTTCTTCTGATAGCTGGTGCTGTTGATTTTGATACTGATCAGAGCAAAATAGAGCAATATGTAAAAGACGCTCTAAGGTCTATGTCTGTAAAAGATTCTGCTGAGGCAGTAGCACTAGCGTTCAATGTTCCTCGCCGCGATGTATATCAAATAGCTCTAAAAATAAAAAGTGATGGCGACTAAATTCTTTACCTTTAAAATTGATGATGCTAACAAATCAATCTTTTAACTATTCAGGATATATCGAGATTAGCTTATGAAAATCGCATTTCAAATGGATCCTATAGAAGATGTAGATATAAATGCAGATAGTACCTTCCGGCTAGCGGAAGAAGCTCAAAATAGAGGTCACGATTTATACGTCTATACCCCTAACGATTTGACTTTTAATAGGGGCAAAATTATAGCAAAAGTCCGTTCAATCAGTTTAAAAAGAAAAATTGGTGATCATGTAAATTTTGGCGCTGTAGAACTACTAGCTCTTAGTGAATTTGATGTTATTTGGTTAAGGCAAGATCCACCATTTGATATGGGCTATATAACCAATACGCATTTACTCGACTTGATCGGCCAAAAAACTCTGATTGTTAACAATCCATTTTGGGTAAGGAATTTGCCTGAAAAGTTGTTGGTTTTAGAGTTCCCTGACTTAATTCCAGAAACTGTAATATCTCGTGATTTAGAGGAAATAAAACGATTTAAGAATGAATTTAAGGATATTATTATTAAGCCACTTTACGGCAATGGTGGCGCAGGTATTTTCCGGTTAAGAGAAGACGATAAAAATCTGACTTCATTGCATGAATTATTCTCTAATATGTCTTCAGAACCTTTGATCGCTCAAGCATTTTTACCTGATGTCAAGAAAGGTGATAAACGCATTATATTAGTCGATGGTGAGCCTGTGGGGGCAATCAATCGCGTTCCAAAAGCGGGTGAGACGAGGTCAAACATGCATGTTGGAGGAAAAGCTGAACCAGCAAAGTTAAGTCAGAGAGATAGGGAAATCTGTCGTTCAATAGGGCCGATATTAAAAAATAGAGGTCAGGTATTTGTTGGTATTGACGTAATCGGTGATTATTTGACTGAGATAAATGTCACTTCGCCAACTGGTATACAAGAGTTAGAGCGGTTCGATAAGGTAAATATAGCAGAAATGATTTGGCACGCAGTTGAAAAAAAGGTGGGAAGTTTATCCCTTTTTTAAAAAAGTGGGTTGTTAAAAAATTATTTAAGCAAGTCTGCTTTGATTGCTCATTTTACACTTTTTAAGACTTAGACCGTGTCACATCTTTTGACTGTAATTTTTCAAAAGTGATCCAACAAGATCCATCCCCCGTATTAACTATTAAAACCGACTAACTTATACTCGATTTAAATTTTAGGGGTGATAAAAATGGCTTTAGACAATTCTACGAATATGTCGCTTACTAGAAAAGCGGTGAAAGCTGAGTTACTTGATGCCGAAACTGAACTTCAACTTGCATACGCTTGGAGAGATTCGAGAGATGAGGCAGCTTTACACCGACTAATCACAGCATACATGCGGTTAGCTATTTCGATGGCTGCTAAATTC
>QOQI01000047.1 GCA_003332035.1 Paracoccaceae bacterium | reverse complement strand
AGTTTCGCCAGTCCAACCAAAGGTGATAAGAAGCAAACGACATTAGCATAGCTCGCATTCGAAAGTTGATCCAACCTGTAGTTCTCAAATATCTCATGCATGCATCAACAAATGGAAAGCCAGTTTCACCATTCTCCCAGGCATTTAATAAAGTAATATCAGGTGTTTTGGGTCGCAGCTTTTCGAAAGATCTGTGAAGACAAGCTACTTCAATTGAAAAGTCGTCCTCTAGCTTTTGCCCAAAATGATCTTTCCAAGCCAAACGAGATTTGAAAGATTTTGAAGATGCCGCCATTTTTTTGTCATTATAAAGATTATCTCTTACAAATCGCAAAACCTCTCTAACCGACAAATTACCATAGGCTAGATAAGGCGAAATTCTTGAGCAAGCAGCCTCTGCTAAAAGTGGTGATGACATGTCTTTTCTATAAGTATTGCCCCGTCCCTGAAAAAAACTTTCTAAATATTTCCATCCATTTTCAGCACCGCCAATTTGTTTATTGTTTTTTACTGAATTGCCTCTGAAATTTATATCGACTGAAATTTGACCAAGATCAATTTCCAGAGGCCTTATATTTGGCTTTTTTATGATAGGTTTTGACATGAACTTATCTCGCTGAGCTGCCCATTTATCTCTATCCGCCAAACCTCGAATAATAGAATTATTTTGATACTCCAGGATTTCTACGCCGTTAACGCGACCCCAATACCGCACAGACTTATCCCGTTCAAAAGTCCAAGCATTTCCTGTTTCTTGATGAGAATAGATAGCATTTATAGTAAATTCTTTTCTTAAATCTTCAAAAACCTCTAAAATTTTTCCTTTTCGAAAAACAAGGGCCTGACCCAACGTACTTAAATCTGCTCTTAAAAATTCCAAAGATTGTTTTGTAAAATCCCAATGCCTGAACGCTGCATCTTCTTGCTTCCAATAGTCCGGTTCAAAAACATAAATTGGTAATACAGGATATTCACCCAATGCCGCTTCGTATAACGGGGCATGGTCGGAGGATCGTAAATCTTTTTTAAACCAAACTATATTAACAATGTTTTTTTTTCGTGATAATTCACGCTTCATATTGCAGATCGCTCCTAGGAAAACTACTCAGTAATCGTAAAAGTAGAGCGCAACACGAAAAGCACAAAAAGATTTTTACAGGATGAAAATGAATAAGCTAGAAAATCAAAAAATTTATTTAAAAGATTATCAAGTTCCAAATTATCTGGTTGATCAAGTGGAACTAACCTTCAAATTATCCGAAGAAAAAACACATGTTTTAGCGAAAATCTTTTTCCGGGCTAACCCTGAAGCAACAGACAGCAAATTTTATCTCGACGGAATAGATTTGGATTTACAGTGGGCAAAAATTGATGGTGAAAGAATTTATCCAACAATCAGCTCTACAGGCCTTAGTTTCAACGTTAACAAAAAAGAATTTGTTTGGGAGTGCGAAGTAATCATCAATCCTAAACACAATACGGCGCTTGAAGGGCTCTACATATCAAATGGAATGTACTGCACTCAATGTGAGGCTGAGGGTTTTCGAAAAATTACCTATTATCCAGACCGACCCGATGTGATGGCTGAGTTTTTTGTTCGTATCGAAGGAGATAAAGATACGCTTCTCTCAAACGGGAATCCAATCGCTCAGGGAAAGGGATGGATTGAGTGGCATGACCCATGGCCCAAGCCATCATATTTATTTGCTCTCGTTGCAGGAAATTTAATTTCTGTAAGTGATACTTTCAAAACCAACTCAGGTCGCAATGTAGAGCTCAATATATATGTACGACCAGGAGATGAAGATAAGTGCTCTTTTAGTATGGATGCACTCAAAACTTCCATGAAGTGGGACGAAGAAAATTATGGCAGAGAATATGATTTAGATATTTTTAATATCGTAGCAGTCGATGATTTCAACATGGGCGCAATGGAAAATAAGGGTTTAAATATTTTCAATAGTTCTTACGTCCTGGCAAAACCTGAAACAACCACTGATGATAATTTTGAAGTCGTAGAAGCAGTAATTGCTCATGAGTATTTTCACAATTGGACTGGCAATAGGATTACCTGCCGAGATTGGTTTCAGCTTTGTTTAAAAGAAGGTTTAACAGTCTTCCGTGACGCAGAATTTACCGCTGATCAAAGAAGTTCTGCTGTGAAGCGAATTAAAGACGTAATTTTGCTAAAGAGCCGTCAGTTTAGAGAGGACGGGGGGCCACTTTCCCATCCAGTCAGACCAGAAAGTTTTGTCGAGATAAATAATTTCTATACTTTAACTGTTTATGAAAAAGGCGCTGAGCTGGTCGGGATGATAAAAAGGCTCGTTGGTGATAAAGCCTATAGAGAGGCGCTTGATTTATATTTTGATACCTACGATGGGCAGGCCGTGACAATTGAAGATTGGATAAAAGTATTTGAAGACGTAACAAAGCTAGACTTAAGTCAATTCCTCCTTTGGTATCAACAGGCTGGGACCCCAACTCTTTCAGTCTCAGAAAGTTGGGAAAATAATTTTTTAAAACTTTCTTTCTACCAAGAAATTCCCGACACACCTGAGCAATGTAATAAAAAACCGCACCTTATGCCTGTATATATGGGCCTTTTAGATAAAACTTCGGGAGAAGTCATCCATTCTGAAAGTTTAAAAGTTAGTGAAACAAAAGAAGAGTTTATTTTTGGACCTTACAGCGAGAGGCCAATACCGTCTCTTTTACGAGACTTTTCTGCTCCAGTCATTCTTAAGCAAAATATAAATAAAGAACGATTAGCTTTTATTTTTAAACACGAAACAGACAATTTTAATCGTTGGGATGCTGGCAGAAAACTCTGTGAAAACTCTTTAATCAATACGATCTCAAAAGGTGCCCCACCCGATAATTTATACCTCGATTCTTTGAATAAATTGATTAGCGATGATACTCTCGATCCAGCTTTCAGAGCACTGACATTGTCTTTGCCAAGCCAAGACGAAATGACTCAAAAATGTTTAGAAAATAGTATTATCCCCGACCCAATGGCAATCTATCGCGCTATTGAAGCTTTGAATCTCACAATATCGGATCGTCTAAAACCAATTCTTGAAGCAATATATCAGAAATACACAATAAAAAAAGAATATAAACCTGATGCAACTCAATCAGCATATCGAGCCTTGAGAAATCGAGCTCTTTCATTTCTAGCCTATCAAGACAGCGCTTTTTTAGCCAAAATTCAAGCTACTGGCGCCCAAAATATGACAGATCAGCTTAGTGCATTTTCAACTGTGATCAAACACAATCCGAAGAGCGATCATATTAAATTATTTTATGATCAATGGAAACACGAACGCCTTGTTATTGATAAGTGGTTTAGCGCCCAAGTATTAGCGGCTCACCCAAACTCTCTGACCAAAGTTGTAAAAAATTTAACTACTCACTCTGACTTCACTATCAAAACACCCAACAGAGTTAGATCCGTATTGGGAGCATTTTCCGCCAACACCGCTGGATTTCACCTAGAAACGGGAGAAAATTATAAGCTATTTTCTGACTGGATTTTAAAAGTCGATCCAGTAAACCCTCAAGTAGGAGCAAGAATGTGTTCAGCATTCGAAACCTGGAAGCGATATGATCCAAAAAGGCAAAAGTTAATCAAATCGCAAATCAATAGAGTGTTGGGAGCTGAGTCCGTTTCGAAAGATACAAGAGAAATGCTTACCAGGCTTATAAACTAAAGCTTTGAATTACGAGAACTCAGCACGAAGTTTCAAATCTTTACTAATATTAATTTTTTATTTTAGTTTTATATTAATCCTAAATTATTTAGTTTCTGCTCATATTTTTGTTATAATTTTTTTAGTCTTAATCGTTTTGCCATTAGCTTTCGATATTGGACGAAATAAAAAATCGGGCATCAAAATTTCAAACAAAGAAATCATTTGGTTTTCAGGAAATTTTAAGGGCCAAATATATTTATCGGATATTTCATGTGTTGAATTTAAAAAAAGATTGGATTTATCTTACCGAATACGACTGGTAGACCAGAATAATAATAAAACTTTACTCCCAGCGGAAGCATTACCAAGAGTTAATACTTTAGAACAAACACTGAAACTTTATGGCATTAGAGTTGTTAATAAAAAATTTAATTAAAAGCTACTGAGTTCGATTTTTAAATTAACAATATTGAAACTACTGACCAATTTAGCTAAACCGAAAGTACTTGGAGAAAACGAGAAAAAAATGCTTGATTTAAGCTTTGAAAGCCCAAAACCAAAGATAATTTCTGGAGCAAAATTTGACTGGGAACTTGTGATAGGTATGGAAGTACATGCACAAGTCGCCTCTGCATCAAAACTCTTTTCAGGAGCCTCTACAGAATTTGGCAACGAACCAAACTCAAACGTTTCCTTTGTTGATGCTGCAATGCCCGGAATGCTCCCGGTCATAAATGAGTTTTGTGTAGAACAAGCCGTTAAAACAGGTCTGGGTCTGAAAGCCAAAATCAATCTTTGGTCCGCATTCGACCGCAAAAACTATTTTTATCCAGATTTGCCGCAAGGCTATCAAATATCACAGTTATATCACCCAATTGTTGGCGAAGGTGAAGTAATCGTTGATTTGGAACCAGGAATAGCTAGAAAAGTTCGCATAGAACGAATTCATATGGAACAAGATGCGGGAAAATCTATTCATGATATGGATCCGAATATGTCATTTGTCGACTTAAATAGAACTGGTGTGTGCTTAATGGAAATTGTCAGCCGACCAGACATTAGGGGACCGGAAGAGGCTGCAGCCTATGTAGTAAAATTACGACAAATAATGCGATATTTGGGAACTTGCGACGGCAACATGCAAAATGGTAATTTAAGAGCGGACGTTAACGTATCTGTTTGTCTACCAGGCCAATACGAGAAATATCAACAGACAGATGATTTTAGACATCTGGGAGTACGTTGCGAAATCAAGAATATGAATTCCATGCGCTTCATTCAACAGGCAATAGACGTTGAGGCACGTCGTCAGATCGCAATCCTAGAGACTGGTGGGAAAGTTGAACAAGAAACTCGCTTATATGATCCTGATAAAAGTGAAACACGATCAATGAGATCGAAAGAGGAAGCTCATGATTATAGATACTTCCCAGATCCTGATCTTTTACCTCTAGAAATTGATCAGAATTGGGTCGATACGGTCCGTTCTAGTTTGCCGGAACTCCCTGACGAAAAAAAGTTACGGTTTATAAATGATTATAAGTTAACTGAATATGATGCGGGTGTTTTGACAGCAGATATTGAGTCCGCTGATTTCTTTGAGTCTGTTGCCAAGTTATGTGAGGGAAAACTTGCTGCTAATTGGGTTATTAACGAATTGTTTGGTCGTTTAAAAAAAGACGATCTTCCAATAAATGAAAGTCCTGTATCTCCAAATCAACTTGCTGGTATAATTACTCTAATTCAAAATGAAGAAATAAGTGGCAAAATTGCAAAAGAATTATTTGAAATAGTTTATGTTGATGGCGGTAACCCAAATGAAATTGTCGATAAACGTGGAATGAAACAGGTCACTGATACATCTACCATAGAAAAATCAGTAGAAATTGTAATAAATGATAATCCTGACCAAGTGGCTAAAGCAAAACTAAATCCAAAACTAGCTGGTTGGTTTGTGGGACAAGTAATGAAAGCCACCGGTGGTAAAGCCAATCCTAAGTCAGTAAACGAGATCGTTTTTAAAAAACTTAACTTATAACTAAGCGGACTGGTTTTTCACTTGTCGGTCAGTTGCAATTCTAATGCATGAATTTTTCTTAAGAGGTCAGAACCCAAAGCTTCATGAACGGCTCTGTGCTTTTCTAGGCGAGACATTCCATTAAATTTAGATGACTTTATGATTAATTTGAAGTGAGTCTCTCCATCACTATAACCGCCGTGGCCTCGGTGAGACTCGCTATCATTCACAATCTCTATTTCACTTTCTTGAAAAACTCGCTCTAAGGCCTTTTCAATGGCTTGGGCTTTTGACATTTTTTTTTGATTACCTCTTCAGTTTTATTATTCTGTAGTCTATCATACTCCCCTTGAGTCAAAAAGGTTCTAAAATGAGTAAATCAGACCCATTCGGTTTTGACATGTCTGTATCGTCTGCGAAGAAAAAAAACCCACGTGGAAAACGTGGGCTTACTGGAGGATCTGAAACTTCTATTCAGGCCTGCCAGCATGAAGGATGTCGAGAGGCAGGTAAATTTCGAGCTCCAAAATCACCAGATGTACTCGACGAATTCTATTGGTTTTGCAAAGACCATGTTCGAGAATACAATCTAAAGTGGAATTTTTTTACCAACCAGACAGAAGCTGAAATGAATGCTCAGATGTCAAAAGACAAAGTATGGGAAAGAGAGACAAAAGACTTTAGAGACCCAGAGGCTAGAGCATGGGCACGCCTAGGCATAGAAGATCCACACCAAGTGCTGGGTGAAAACGCCACAAAAAACCCTGGTAGAAATGGCACTAGCGCTGGAAATTCAAGGCGTCTTCCACCTACAGAGCGTCGAGCTGTAGAAATACTAGATGCAAAAGACAACTGGAGTAAAGCTGACGTTAGGAAAGCCTACAAAGCATTAATTAAAATACTCCACCCAGACATGAATGGCGGAGATAGAAGCCAAGAAGAACAGTTGCAGGAAGTTGTATGGGCGTGGGACCAAATAAAAGATAGCCGTAATTTTAGGTAATGAAATTTTCTCTATCGGAAAATACTCTAATCAACTTTTTTTAAAACTCATACTTACACCATTGATGCAGTGTCTTTTACCAGTTGGTTGTGGTCCGTCATCAAAAATGTGACCTAGATGTGATCCGCACCTACTACAGTGACACTCTGTTCGAACCATAAAAAATTTTTTATCCGTTTTTGTCGAAATTGCTCCAGGCAACGCTTGCCAAAAACTAGGCCAACCCGTCCCAGAGTTAAATTTGTGAGCAGAAGAATAGAGGGCTAAATCACACCCCTTACAATGATAGGTTCCTTCATCGAATAGTTTATCAAGAGGTGAAGTAAATGCTCGTTCAGTGCCCTGTTTTCGCATAACTTTATACTCTAAGTCAGAAAGTAAATTTTTCCATTCGCGCTTAGTTCTTGTAATTTCAAATGTCTTTGGCTCTTTCGCTACTACTTTTACTGGTAAAAATGCAGTTAAAATGGCAGCAGTTGAGCACGTAAAAAAAGTCCTTCGGTTCATTCTACAATCCTTAGTTGTACTCTAAAACTTATTGCCTAATTTCATGATTTTAAAATAATCAAAGCAATAAGATTGGGATATTAAGAATGTATATAGTGTTTTTTTATTTTTTTCCTTCCCCTTGTGGAATCCCGATATATGTTGCACTTGATGAGCGCCTCTCTTTTAAGGACTGAATGATGACTGATAATACGTACGACCCAAACAAAAAGCCTAATAAAGAAATCTCAGTAAGGGAAGTTTTTGGCATAGAAACTGATATGATAGTCAAAGGTTTTGATGAAAAATCTGACCGAGTTCCAGAGATTGACGAAACTTATAAATTTGATCCCGACACCACTTTAGCAATCCTGGCTGGCTTTTCACACAACAGACGCGTGATGATCCAAGGTTACCACGGCACTGGTAAATCAACTCATATTGAGCAAGTCGCAGCCAGGCTCAAATGGCCAGCAGTTCGTGTTAATTTAGATAGCCATATTAGTCGTATCGATTTGATAGGAAAAGATGCCATAAAGCTTAGAGATGGCGTGCAAATCACTGAATTCCACGAAGGAATTCTTCCTTGGGCTTTGAGAAATCCGGTCGCAATAGTGTTTGACGAATATGACGCTGGGAGAGCGGATGTCATGTTTGTTATCCAAAGGGTTTTGGAGCATGATGGGAAACTAACTCTTATGGATCAAAACGAAATAATCCAGCCAAATCCCAACTTTAGATTATTTGCTACAGCAAATACAGTTGGTTTGGGAGACACAACGGGATTGTATCATGGGACCCAACAGATCAACCAAGCTCAGATGGATAGATGGTCTCTTGTAGCTACTTTAAATTACTTGTCTGTAGATGCCGAGACTGCAATTGTTTTGGCGAAGGCTGCGAATTATAATACAGATACCGGACGAAAAACAGTCAAGCAGATGGTAACAGTTGCTGATCTAACAAGAACTGCTTTTATGAATGGCGATTTATCCACCGTGATGAGCCCTAGAACGGTTATAGCGTGGGCACAAAATGCTGAGATTTTTCGTAGTATTGGTTATGCTTTTAGGCTTTCTTTCCTCAATAAATGTGACGAGCTAGAAAGGCAAACCGTTGCTGAATTTTACCAGCGATGCTTTGACGAAGAACTCCCAGAAAGTGCAGCCGCAATGAGTGTTAACTAAAATTATAGGATTATTATCTTAAAGGTTTTAACCTTTTGGAAAATCATAGAAAGCTTCTAAAAAATGGCCAATAATTCTGATAATCCAGCAGATCCATTTAAAAAAGCTTTAGCTGAAGCTACCAAAGTGATGGCTAATAATCCGGAGTTAACTATTAATTATACGGTGGACCCATCAGGTATATCCGGCGATAGTATAAGACTTCCACAGATAAGTCGAAGAATGAGCCGGGAAGAGGTCCTAATAGCCCGGGGCACCTCAGATGCTCTTGCATTATATCATCGCTACCATAATGAAAAAACTCATGCCCGTTACATACCCGAAGGTGGAGTAGCTCAAGAAATTTATGAAGCTATGGAGACCGCAAGGTGCGAAGCTTTAGGAGCCCGGGACATGCCAGGCACCGCCGGAAACATTGATGCAAAAATAGGATCAGAAGCAGATAGACTTGGATATCGCGACATCAAGGAAAGATCCGATGCCCCTCTTTCTGCTGCAGCAGGGTTTTTAATTCGAAATTTAGCGACAGGTCGCGAATTACCAGAAGGCGCTCAAAATGTTTTAAATATTTGGCGCGAGTTTCTAGAAACGCAAGCCGGAAAAACGATTGAAAATGTTTCGGATCAGCTAGAAGATCAAAGTCAGTTTGCAAAGTTTGCCCGCCAAGTAATAACCGATCTTGGTTACGGTGATCAGCTTGGAAACGATCCAGATAATATGGATGATGAAGACGAAGAGCAATTTCAAGATGAAACTGATGAGGATAATGATCCAAACAGTACAGGGGAGGAAGACAGCCAAGAAGAGGATAGCGACGCTAATCCGGAACAGTCCCAAGAAGAGCAGCAGGATGCTGGGCAAGCTAGTGTTTCCCTTGATGATGAGGCCTCAGATGACATGTCTGAGGAAACAGAATTACCTGAAGGCGAGTCACCTATCGACCCTCCAGCGCCTCAACCAATTTCTGAGGCTGATCCTAATTATAAAGTTTTTGCGAAAAATTTTGATGAAGAAGTTCATGCAGAGGAGCTCGCTGAACCTATAGAGTTGGAGCGGCTAAGAGCCTATTTAGATCAACAGTTGGAACCCTTAAAGGGTGCCGTCAGCAGATTGGCAAACAAACTGCAAAGACGACTTCAAGCCCAACAGAACCGAAGTTGGCTTTTTGATTTAGAAGAAGGTATACTTGATGCGGGTCGGTTAGCCCGTGTTGTCGCAAACCCGACAACTCCCCTTAGCTTCAAAATGGAGCAAGATACAGAATTTCGGGATACTGTAGTTACTCTACTCTTGGATAACTCAGGATCAATGAGGGGAAGGCCGATATCAATTGCTGCAATTTGTGCTGATGTCCTTGCAAGAACTCTTGAACGGTGCAGTGTTAAAGTTGAAATACTTGGTTTCACAACGCGGGCATGGAAAGGCGGACAATCCAGAGAGCGCTGGCTTAACGATGGGAGACCTCAACAGCCAGGCCGGTTGAATGATCTTCGGCATATTATTTACAAGGGAGCAGATGCTCCATGGCGACGCTCTCGTCCAAATTTAGGGCTTATGATGAAAGAGGGTCTATTGAAAGAAAATATAGACGGAGAAGCCCTAGAATGGGCTCATAGAAGGATGATAGCAAGGGCTGAACAGCGCAAAATATTAATGGTCATTTCAGATGGCGCACCTGTGGACGACAGCACATTATCCGTCAATCCTGCAAATTATTTAGAAAAACACCTTCGAGATGTAATAGATATGGTGGAACGTAGAAAAGCAGTAGAATTGCTCGCTATCGGAATCGGTCACGACGTTACACGATATTATGAGAGAGCCGTAACTATTACGGACGTTGAGCAATTGGCTGGTGCAATGACAGAACAGTTGGCAGCTTTGTTTGATACAGATCCCCGCGCTCGCGCAAGGGTAATGGGATTGAAAAAGATTAGCTAATTATGAAAACAGCGTTATTTCAATCTTTTGAAGTGTCATCCGATGGAGAAGAAACCCCTTACAGATTATCTATCGCTCAGGCAGAGCTGAACAAAAATAAGTTATCAGGCTATATCGTTCCACGTTCTGACGTCCATCAAGGGGAATATGTTGCGGCATGTGATGAGAGACTGTCTTGGCTCACAGGGTTCACAGGTTCAGCAGGTATTTGTTTGTTTGGGAAGGATAAGGCTGGTGTATTTGTTGACGGCCGTTACAGCATCCAAGCTAAAACACAAATAAAACCTCCATTTGAAGTGATCCAATGGAATAATAAAAAT
>QOQI01000046.1 GCA_003332035.1 Paracoccaceae bacterium | reverse complement strand
CTACGTAAGGTAGCTCTTTCAGCCTCGCCAAGCCCATTAATCTCAATCCCCTCTAGGTGTAGGCTACCGCCATTAGGAACTTCAAGCCCGGCGGATATATGTAAAATTGTACTTTTTCCACTTCCACTCTCACCAGTTAAAGCTAAAGTCTGACCCGCTTCTAGTTGAAGTGACACGCCGCGCAGAACTTCTACGTCTCCATCTACACCGGAAAAGGACTTCGTTATATCTTTTAACTCCAGCAGCAATTATGTGCCTCCACTAAGATGGATATAGCGCAGTCTCAATACGGCACAAGGTCGGAAACTTCCTCACGAAGTGTAGTTTAATTCTTGAGCACTTATTTAGTTTTTTTAAGAAAATTACTATTACTTTATCTTATTGATGAGTAGGGCTCCATTTATCGAGAGCTTCTAAAAACTTATCCTTCTCTCCATCATGCATTGAGATGTTCGTCTGGGGATATGGAAAGTTCCCCTTAGTGACTTCGCTGTGAAACTTTCCTAGGGCAGCTACGCGCTCTTCGTGGATTTGTTTGTGCAAACGCCCAACGTTACCAAAAGCATAAGCGTGTTTAGGTGGTTTTTCTTCTTCACTTTCTTCTCCACATATATCAGCAACAAAAGACATAATTACATCACCTGCCATTCCTGACCCTAGTGAGAAGGTTACAATTGATGTTTTTTTATTGACGGCTTCCAGTACTTCTTCAGCAATACATTCTGCTTCCACCGCGACAACACCAACGTCTTCCATCCTTTTAAGGTTTTCATATATTTTTATTGCTTCATCAGCTTTGCGGCCCCACCCTCGAAGTCCCCCACAATATTGACTGAAAGTAGGTATAAGTCCGATATGGCTCTGTACCGGTATGCCTTCACGTGTCATCTTCTCAACCGCATCAAGTGATCGCAGAGTATAATACATATCTGCTCCACGGCGCATGGCTTCAAAGGCATCGGCCATAAGTTCTTCATTTGAGTCAAACTGTGCCCATTTTGAGCCTACACGGCAGAAATGAGTTGGTGCAATTGAACGAACATCGTCTATCTGATCCATGCCACAAACAAATAAATCAATACCTCCATCTCTACAGGCCCTGATTTCACTAGCATTAAGAGGATTTGCCATCGATAGTTTTTGGCCTGTTATCTTTAGATCCTGGAGGTCCGAAATTGTGTAGTTTCGTTTTGCTGGTTTTCGTGAAAAATCATATATGCGTTTCATTCTTAGATCACTCCTTTTGGCAATTTTAATAGGGCTTCTTCTAATTGACGCGTAGGCGCAGGGATTCTACTCTTTCCTAAAATCCAATCACATAAACGCGCTTTTTGCTCCACCAGACTTTTGCGTCTTAAATATGGATGATGCATCTTTTGCAGGCGGCAACGGCATACGTACAGGCACATTTTCAACGCGCGGTTCAACGCATGGCTCCCCAATAATAGTGCGATCTTGCAAATCATCCCAAAATTTACTTTGCCCTAAACCATGATAATAAGAAGTCGCTCCCAAAATTGGCCAAGCATCTGCTTTGGCAATTTCATAGAATAGAATTAATCGAGGGCGATCACTTTGGTTTGGCGCTGATCCATGCAGAGTACGTGCATGATGCACCGTCATGCTCCCCGCTTTGCCCGTGAGCGTAACTATTTTTTCACGTTGAAAATTTGGATCGTCGGGGTTAATCGCACCACAGAAAATGCCATCATGATGATGACTTAAAACTGGACCCTTATGCGATCCTGGTATCACTTGAAGAGGTCCATTTTCTAGATTTACATCTTCCAACATTAGACCGAACGCCAACAAGCTATCGTTTGTGTGAGGGTAAAATGCCCAGTCTTGGTGCCACTCAACGGCCATACCGCCACCTGGTGCTTTGGTATTTAATTTAGATGTTAATAGCGTAGCATGATCACCTAATAGATCCCTTAAAACTTCTGTAACTCCAGAATTTTTAAGAATTTCATCAAAATATTTATCTTGTTTGTGAGGCAACTTAATGCGCGTAAGACGAGGAGTTTCCGCACTGTGTCCTTCATCTAAATCAAAAACATCATCGTTCTCTGTAACTTGCCGAGAACTTTCAATGAAATCATAAGTGATTTCCTGAAGTTTATTTAGCTCGTCTTTGGTAATAACATCTTCTACCATCAGATAGCCATTCTGTTCATAAAAATCCGTCTGTTCTACCGTCAGCATGACAATTCTCCTGAAATATATATTATGATATCGATACCATCATTGCATGATATCGATATCATACCCATAATAATTGTGTCAATAAAGTTAGTAACCAAAATGAATAATACAAAAAAAGCAGTAACGATGATTGATGTCGCAAAGGATGCCGGTGTAGGAACAATGACTGTTTCACGAGCACTGAGAGAACCCTCAAAAGTCAGTCCCGAAACACGACAGGCTGTGATGGCTTCAGTAATGAAGCTAGGATATGTAATAGATGCAACTGCGGCGGCTCTCTCATCAAAAAGAACTCGCATTGTTGGCGCTGTAGTTTCGACACTGGATCAATCGATTTTTGCTGAAACAATAAGGGGCCTAACAAATGGTCTGCAAGCTAGTGGGCAACAACTGCTAGTCGCGACAACTGACTATGATAAAGATAAAGAGTCTGAATTAATATCCGCGATGATTGGACGAAAACCCGAGGCAATTGTATTAACGAACTCTGAACATTCTGAAAGTACTATTAGTCAAATAAAAGCCGCTAATATTTTAACTATTGAGACATGGGAAATTCCAAGAGAACCAATATGTGCAGCAGTTGGGTTTTCAAACCGTGAAGCTGGACAATCAATTACAAAACACCTCCTTGAGGCAGGAAGAAAGAAAATTGCATTTTTGGGAATAGATAGAGATGGTGACTCTCGTGGAAGGCTGCGATATCAAGGATATTGTGATGTGATCGAAAACAAACATCAAAATTTGAGTGAACTTCAAAGTCCAAATATAGGATATCTTGGTCCAGATTACGGTGCTTCAGGATTAAATATGATTTTGAAACGATGGCCCAATGTTGATGCGATTGTTTGTGCCAGTGATGCAATTGCGTTTGGGGTATATTGTGAAGCGAACCGCAAAGGAATTCAGGTTCCCACTGATTTAGCAATAACAGGTTTTGGTGATTTTGATTATGCCAGAGACAGTGGCGTTGGGTTAACTACTGTGCGCATAAATGGTGAAAAAATAGGTCAAATAACTTCAGAATTAATATCAGAAAGTAACAATGGAGTTGATATTTCTGGAAGAGTTGTTGATTTAGGTTTTGAAGTTGTAAGACGTTTAACCAGCTAAACAACATAGACGTTAATTTTAGTTTCCGAGTATGCCAGGCAATCTCAGCCCGTGGTCCTTAGCACAACGCACGGCGTCTTCATAACCAGCATCCGCATGGCGCCAGACGCCCGAAGCTGGATCATTCCACAGCACACGCTCGAGCCGTTTTGCTGCTTCCGGCGTGCCATCGGCCACTATCACCAAGCCAGCGTGTTGGGAAAAGCCCATTCCAACGCCACCCCCGTGATGTAGACTTACCCATGTCGCACCGCTCGCAGTATTGATCAAGGCATTGAGCAAAGGCCAATCACTGACCGCATCAGAGCCATCCTTCATTGCCTCAGTTTCACGGTTGGGGCTGGCTACCGATCCACTATCCAAATGGTCCCGGCCTATAACCACTGGAGCTTTTAATTCACCACTAGCAACCATCTCGTTGAACTTCAGTCCAGCACGATGGCGATCTCCTAGCCCGATCCAGCATATGCGTGCGGGCAGGCCTTGGAAGCTAATGCGTTCACGGGCCATATCTAACCATTTGTGCAGGTGAGTATTTTCTGGGAAAAGCTCCTTCATCGCTGCATCAGTTTTGTAGATATCTTCAGGATCGCCTGACAAAGCACACCAACGGAATGGTCCAATTCCCCTACAAAATAGTGGTCGTATGTAGGCAGGTACGAAACCAGGGAAGGCAAAGGCGTTTTCTAACCCTTCGTCCAAAGCCACCTGGCGGATATTGTTGCCATAGTCCAGAGTTGGTACTCCATCATTCCAGAAATCAACCATTGCTTGGACGTGCACTTTCATGCTGGCGCGTGCTGCCTTTTCGACAGCCTTGGGGTCACTCTCACGCTTTTCACGCCACTCTGCCAGTTTCCAACCCTGAGGCAAATAACCATTAGTCGGATCGTGAGCGCTAGTCTGGTCAGTAACGATGTCAGGGCGTACGCCTCTGCGGTAAATTTCAGGGAAAACATCGGCAGCATTGCCAAGAAGCCCCACCGACTTTGCTTCTCCCGCCTTGGTCCATCGGTCGATCATATCGAGCGCCTCATCGAGACTGTCAGTCTTTTCATCAAGATATTTGGTGCGTAGGCGGAAGTCGATGCTATCAGAATTGCATTCAACCGCTAGGCAGCAAGCCCCAGCAAATACTGCAGCCAAAGGTTGCGCTCCACCCATACCGCCCAGGCCACCAGTTAGAATCCACTTGCCATTTAAATTACCACCAAAATGCTGACGTCCTGCCTCGACAAAGGTTTCATAAGTGCCCTGCACTATGCCCTGGGTGCCGATATAAATCCATGATCCAGCGGTCATCTGACCATACATCATCAAACCCTTCTTATCGAGTTCGTTGAAGTGATCCCAATGGGCCCAATGAGGCACAATATTTGAATTAGCAATCAGCACTCGTGGGGCATCCACATGAGTTCGGATAATAGCCACCGGTTTGCCTGACTGAACAACCAGAGTTTCATCAGCCTCGAGGTCTTTTAGGCCCGCAATGATGCGATCAAAATCCTCCCACGTACGGGCAGCACGGCCAATACCTCCATAGACGACAAGTTCATGCGGGTTTTCCGCCACATCTGGATGCAGATTGTTCATCAACATTCGCATGGGGGCCTCGGTCAGCCAGCTTTTAGTGGTAATCTCCGTCCCAGTAGGCGGATAAATGTCGCGAAGGTTGTGGCGTGTATTGGTCATGACTATTCCTTTAAGTCGAATGCAATGTTCTGTACTGATGCAAGTACCTGGCGCAGATGGCGTCGCAGATTTTCAGCTTTTTCAACGTCATAAGAAAACGGCGGTTTTTCCATTTTTAGATGCGTGCTCTGGGCCAGTTCCATCTGTATTGCGTGCAAACCCTTAGACGGATGACCATAGTTGCGGGTGCTCCAGCCACCCTTAAAACGGCCATTAATAATACTGGTGTATCCTTCCGCACCGTGACAAATTTCAAACACCGCGGTCTCAATGGCTGGATCGCAAGTTATTCCTATATTCGTTCCAATGTTGAAATCTGGCAAAACCCCTTCAAACAGAAATGGAATTTCGGATCTAATTGAATGACAGTCATAAAGAATTGCCACACCATGGAGCGCACGAATACGTTCTAGTTCGACCGAAAGAGCTTCGTGGTACGGAACGTGATAATCCCGTCGGCGCGCTTCGATTTCAACATCATCTGGTGGCTCATACCACAGCGCCTCTCCGTCAAAATTCGTCATAGGCACTAGCCCCGTCGTATTTTGGCCTGGATAAAGAGAAGTGCCCTTAGGATCTCTATTTGCATCGATTACATATCTGTGGAACTTAGCCCTTACGACAGTGGCACCTGGCAATAGCCCGTCGTATAGCCTTTGAATATGCCAGTCCGTATCGCCCAGTGTCTGGCCTGTTGGTGTTAGTTGGTCAAAGATTCTAACGGGCATATCGGTGCCTGTATGAGGCATTCCAAGAACAACTGGGCTGTCCCCCCTCGTGACTTCGACCGGCACTATTGCACACTCTCAAGCAGTGTTCCAACAATCCCACAAACATCGACAATCTGACCGGATTTAACTAGTTCTGCGGCGCTTGTGAGATCCCCAGACAAGAACCTATCATCGGCAAGGGCGGGGATGCGATCGCGAAGCACAGCAATAGCGTTTTGTAGGGTCGGACTTGTGCGCAATGGCGCACGGAATTCCACACCCTGAACTGCACATAACATCTCAACTCCCAGAATGACATTAAGGTTATCATTCATACGGATCAAACGAAGCGCGCCATGCGCAGCCATCGAAACATGATCTTCCTGATTGGCCGAAGTGGGGGTCGAATCCGTTGAGCACGGATTTGCGAGATGTTTGTTCTCGCTCATTAGTGCGGCTGTAGTGACTTCAGCAATCATCAATCCCGAATTGATACCTGGTTCAGGAGTTAAAAATGGCGGCAAATCAAAGCTAAGTGTCGGGTCAACCATAAGAGCAACGCGACGTTGGGCAATGGCGCCTATCTCAGAAATCGCCAGCGCAATTTGGTCTGCCGCAAAGGCCACAGGTTCAGCATGGAAATTTCCGCCTGAGACAATCTTGTCTTCTTTGACCAGCACCAATGGATTATCTGAAACTGCGTTTGCTTCAATCTCTAATGTCCGTCCAGCAAAACGTAGAAGGTCCAACGCCGCGCCAGTGACTTGCGGCTGACATCTTATGCAATAAGGATCTTGTACGCGTGTATCGCCATCGCGGTGACTTTCACGGATTTCCGACCCCGTCATTATACTGCGCATAGCACTGGCAACGTCAATCTGCCCGGCATGACCCCTTAATTTATGCATGGCAGGTTCAAGGGGTGCTGTAGACCCCATGATTGCATCAGTAGACAGGCAGGAAATTACTACCGCATTTTCTGCATTGCGGATCGCTTCGAATAATCCCACTAACGCACAAGCTGTAGAAAACTGGGTACCGTTTATAAGACCTAGTCCTTCCTTTGGGCCTAGCACCACCGGTTGCAGCCCAGCCAACTCAAGCGCTTTTGCCGATTTCATGCGCTGGCCTTCAAATAACGCCTCTCCTTCCCCAATCAGGGTCGCTGCCATATGGGCAAGCGGCGCTAGATCACCAGAGGCTCCAACTGAACCTTGGGTTGGTATCAATGGAGTAATTCCGCTAGCCAAAAGGTTCTGCAACAACTCGATAGTTTCCCAACGTATACCAGATGCGCCACGCCCGACAGATAATAGCTTCAATACTATCATGAGCCGCGCTGTTTTTACGTCCATAGGGTCGCCCACACCACAACAGTGGCTTAGAATTAGATTGCGTTGAAGCTTAGCGGTATCTTCTGGCTTGATCCGGACTGAGGCGAGCTTTCCAAAGCCAGTATTTACGCCATAGACTGCAGCATCGCCAGCAGCTGCCTTTGCCACTGCATGCGCGGCCGCATCAATAGCGGTGTGGGCATTTTCTCCAAGACAGACTGCCAGCCCTTCCCGCCAAATGCGCTCCAATTGTTCTAAAGTTGCTGAACCTGGAGTGAGTTGAAATGTCAAAGTCTACCTCCAAAAATACGCCTATGTAATGGATTTACGCCAAAACGATAACTGAGTTCTGCAGGTTCAACCACATCCCATATTGCCAGATCGGCACGTTTCCCTGGGGCGATAATGCCACAATCCTTAAGTCCAAGCGCTCTTGCGGCATTGCGGGTTGTTCCCGCAAGGGCTTCAACCGGGGTCAAGCCAAACAGCGTGCAGGACATGTTCATTGCCAGAAGTAAGGATCCCATTGGGGAAGACCCCGGGTTCCAGTCAGTGGCGACAGCCATTGGCACGCTCTCCGAGCGAAAAGCCTCAACTAAGGGTTTTTGCGTTTCGTGCAAAGTATAGAATGCGCCAGGCAATAAAACTGCCACGCTATCGACCTTTGCCATGGCGGCAATATCCGTTTTGTCGGCATACTCAACGTGATCTACAGATAGCGCATTGTAACTTGCCGCCAGCTTGGTCCCGCCAATATTGGAAAGTTGCTCAGCGTGTAGTTTGACTGGGATATCAAGCTGCCGCGCTCTCTCAAAAAGACGCCCCATTTGGACAGTATCGAAAGCTATACCTTCACAGAAACCATCCACCGCATCTACTAGACCTTCTTTATGAGCGGCCTCCAATGCAGGAATACAAACTTTGTCCATATAGAAATCAGCATCTACGCCCTTGGGTACGGCATGTGCACCGAGAAATGAAGTTACAACCCGCACCGAGCGTTCCCGTTCGATGGCCCGCGCCACGCGCAGCATTTTAAGTTCTGTTTCCACATCGAGCCCATAACCAGACTTGATTTCGATCAAACCAACACCTTCGGCAATCAGCGCATCTGCACGTTTAAGCGCATGTTGGAGCAATGCGGATTCATCGGTTTCACGCGTTGCAGTGACCGTTGAGATAATACCACCCCCAGCGCGTGCGATTTCCTCATAGCTGGCACCCTCAAGTCGCATCTCAAATTCTCGTGCGCGGTTGCCACCGTGAACGATGTGGGTATGGCAGTCAATCAAGGCTGGGGTCAGCAAACGCCCGCCAGCATCCAGTTGTTCGGAATCCCTCAGGCCAGCAGGAATATCCGAAACAGAGCCAAGCCATTCAATTTTATCACCCTGAATCAAGAGAGCTGCATGCGTCATGAGTCCGTATCCGTCATCCGGTTCATCCATTTTAGCAATAGATACATTTGTGATGAGCAGACGGTTCGGCATTCACTCCTCCTTGTGAATTAACCTACTTAACGGTAATATGTAGCTACTTAAAATGTCAATGGAGAAGACCCGTGCAAAAAATCCATGCGCACCTTGCCCTTACACCCAAAGGTTGGGTCAGAGATCTCTGCATCGAAATCGAAGACAGTCGCATAGCCCAAGTTTCTAACGGATTGCCAAAGGATCACTACTCTGTAGATTTACTTCTACCTGCCCCAGTCAACCTGCACAGTCATGCCTTCCAGCGTGCTCTGGCAGGGCTAACCGAAACCCGCGGTCCCGATCCGCAAGACAGTTTCTGGACATGGCGAAAGCTTATGTTCCGATTTCTGGACCGCCTTACGCCAGATCAGGTGCAGGCAATAGCGGAATTAGTTTTTATGGAGATGCTCGAGGCGGGCTACGGTGCGGTTGCAGAGTTTCACTACCTGCACCATGATATTGGTGGACAAAGATATTCCAATCTACCCGAGATGGCCGAAAGGATCACAGCAGCAGCTCAAAACACAGGTCTTGGGCTAACACTACTTCCAGTCTTGTACATGCAAGGTGGTTGCGACGGTCGGGCTTTAAAGGGTGGGCAAAAGCGGTTCGGCTGCGATCTAGACCTGTTTGCAAGGCTTCACGATGAAAGTGCCCAACTCATGATGGAAGCCCCTAAAGATTATGCCATCGGGATCGCACCACATTCGCTGCGCGCCATCAAACCAGAAGCACTTACTCGCATTCTTGAAATCTGTCCTCATGGCCCAATTCACATGCACCTTGCCGAGCAATTAGCCGAGGTTGACGAAATCAAAGCGCATTTAGGAGCACGGCCCGCAGAGTGGCTACTAAATAACGCTGACGTTAACAGTGCCTGGTCCCTCATCCATTGCACACAAATGACAGAAAAGGAAACCAGGGATCTAGCCTCCACAAACGCCGTGGTTGGGCTTTGTCCCATCACCGAGTCAAGTCTAGGTGATGGGATCTTTAATGGAACGGATTTCCACGAAGCAGGCGGGCAGTTTGGTATCGGATCAGATAGCAACATCCATATTGCACTTTGGGAAGAACTGGCTACGCTTGAATATTCGCAACGCCTGCGCGACCGGAGCCGAGCCACCATAGCAACACAAGATCGCTCGACTGGTCGTATTCTGTTCGAAGCGGCAACCCAGGCAGGGGCACAAGCGGCTGACCGTCAGTCGGGTTCCATAAGTGAGGGAGAATTTGCCGACCTCATCGCTATTTCAACCGACAATGAATTTTTGTGTAATCGCTCGGGTGACAAACTTCTGGATAGTCTCATATTTTCTGGACGGGGGCGCACGTGTATCAGCGATGTCTGGAGTGCGGGGCGTCATATGGTGCAAGATGGCTTGCATATTGAACGCGAACGGATCGCTAAACAATTTGTCAAAGTATCTAAACAACTCGGGCAAGAGATATGAAGTCAACTAACCGCTTGTCATGGAAGTATGTGCGAGATGAGATCCATCATGAGATCCTAAGCGGGCGCTATGGACCTGGTGACCGTCTCCCACGTGACGCCGATATTGCCGACCAGCTGAATTGCGCAAGGTCGACTGTACAGCGCGCAATGCAGGACCTATCCGACATTGGCCTCATAGAGCGCCGCCGCAAGGGTGGAACCCGAGTGCACCCCGAACCAGTCACTCGCGCTACCCTCGATATACCAATCACGCGCCATGAAGTGGAAAAAAAAGGTGCTCGATATGGCTATCAACTAATTAGGCAAAAAGAAATGTCTGCGCCGCGTACTGTACTTGCCGCGTTTGAATTAACCTCACCAGTTTCAATGTTGAGGATCGAGGCGCTACATTTATCGGATAACCGTCCCTACATGCTCGAAGATAGGTGGGTTTGCCTTGATACCGTACCAGAAATTCGTGATGTAGACCTGGAAATACACAGTGCAAATGAATGGTTGGTTCTAAATAGACCTTACACCAGATGCGATCTTCGGTTTTATGCCATATCAGCCGACCAAAAAATGTCTGAAATGCTTGGAGCAAAGACTGGTGATGCCTTGCTGTTAATTGAACGGTCAACTTGGATTGATGGTGCCCCTATAACAACAGTGAAGACCATAACAACGCCGGGATATCAACTTTTGACAAGCAGTTAAGCAGAATAATAAGTTATGAAATGAAAAGGCCGGTAAAACCGGCCTTTTAAACTTTCAACGCTTCAAGAGATTAATTAAAGACCCCACTCCGAAGCCGTTGCTTC
>QOQI01000045.1 GCA_003332035.1 Paracoccaceae bacterium | reverse complement strand
AGAAGTTGCTGCCGAGAAAAGCCAAAAAACAATGAGAAAGACGCTTACAATAAGAGCATTTCCCGTAATGCGTATTAAGATTGAAGTTATCGAGGTCAATTGAGGCTTATATATCGTCAAATGCGGTGAGAGAGGTCTGTTGCCTCGATCTGCATTAGCCATTTAAAACACCCTTAAATCTTGTTTTTGTAATGTTAGTAATAGATCAAAATTTTTGTTTTGCTAGTCCGTTTTAGCTTCATCTTATAAAAATTAAGTTAAATTAAATTACTTACATTAAAAAATACTGGAAAATATCTAATTGAAGTGGATTAATTTCAGTATCTGGTCAGCATAAGATTAACTATACAAGTGCTACCCATATAAGCCTGGCGCCAGTCAATGTTAGAAGAATATATGTAAAAGAAAAGAATAAACGTTCAGAAATAATATAGTGTGCTTTTACACCAATCCAGACGCCCAATAGAGCAAAAGGTGACAAAATTAGATCCAGAAAAAGAGTTTCAAGTGTAAATAAACCCAGGAAAGTATATGGTACGGCCTTTGCCAAATTCACTGCCCAAAACACGATGACTGTCGTTGCTTGATACTCAGTCTTAGTTGGTTTTTTAGATAACAGATAAATTGCCGCCGGCGGACCTCCTGCGTGGCTAATAAAGCTAGTAAAACCAGCAAAGCACCCTAGAAAAATACCAAAAAAATCTGAAAGTGGTCGAATAGGCTTTTGGATAGTAGTCCACGTTTGCAAAGCTTGCCAAAAAACAAAAGCCAAACAAATAATTCCAATTAAAAATCTAAAAAAATCAGCACTTACGTTAGAGTAAAGCAGGGCACCCAAGATTACTCCAGGAATACTCCCCACAACAAGTATCCAAGACTCCCGAGATAACCATTTCCTCCAATATGGCTTTAAACTACCAAAGTCCATTAGGATAAGAAGTGGCAGCATTATTCCAATTGCACTTCCAGGCTCAATAATTGTTGCAAGAATTGCAGCCGAAGCAAAAGCTGCACCAGACCCAAAGCCTCCCTTGCTTATTCCTGCAAAAACAGTCGCAAAAGTAGCAATCAATATAAATTCAAAGTTAAAGTACATGCTTTACGATTTATATGAATAAGTTATGGTTTCCTATGCAATTAATCCGAAATTAGGATATTGGTTATTTTTTCATGTTTTGATTACGATGACAGGCTTGCAGAATTGATAATAAGAGATTAGCACCCAAACCAGAAAAAAGTTTAAGGAGTAAACCTCATGACCAGACCAAAGATAGCTCTAATTGGAGCAGGGCAAATTGGCGGAACGCTGGCTCACCTGACTGCGATAAAGGAACTGGGCGATGTAATCCTTTTTGACATAGCCGAAGGAATACCGGAAGGAAAAGCACTAGACATTGCACAGTCTGGACCTTCAGAGGGGTTTGACGCTCGATTGAAGGGAACTCAGTCTTATTCCGATATCGCTGGAGCAGATGTATGCATAGTTACTGCGGGTGTACCCCGAAAGCCTGGCATGAGCCGGGATGATCTTATTGGAATAAATCTTAAAGTTATGAAATCCGTTGGTGAAGGCATCAGAGATTATGCGCCAAATGCCTTTGTTATATGCATAACCAACCCTTTAGACGCTATGGTCTGGGCCCTACGTGAATTTTCTGGCCTTCCCCACAATAAAGTCTGCGGGATGGCAGGCGTTCTGGATAGTGCAAGATTTAGACATTTTTTAGCCGAAGAGTTTAAAGTTTCGATGAAGGATGTGACAGCTTTTGTATTAGGTGGACATGGCGATACAATGGTGCCCTTGGCACGTTATTCAACAGTTGCAGGAATACCGCTACCTGACTTAGTTGAAATGGGGTGGACTACAGAAGAGAAATTAGAAGGTATAATTCAGAGAACACGGGATGGTGGAGCTGAGATTGTTGGCCTTCTAAAGACAGGTTCAGCGTTTTATGCACCCGCAACGTCAGCAATTGAAATGGCTGAAGCTTATCTTAAGGATCAAAAACGCGTCTTACCTTGCGCTGCATATTGTGAAAGCCAATTTGGCCTCAATGGTATGTATGTTGGTGTGCCAACTATTATTGGTGCAGGTGGAATAGAAAAAATAGTCGAAATAAAATTAAGCAAAGATGAGCAACTTATGTTCGAAAAATCGATTCAAGCCGTAAATGGTCTCGTTAAAGCGTGCAAAGAGGTAGATAAAACACTGGCTTAGGCTTGCGGCATATCCGTTCATAGCAGATCTGCTCTTTCGTGGCCAAACTATAAATCGATACCATTATATTACTTTGAGAATTTTGTGATCACTAATTTTTTTTATGTGATCACAAAAATGTGAATTTATGAAATTTATTATAATTATTTTATAAATTTCTTCCAATTATGTTACTTAATATGGCATTATTTTTATAACCCACCAACACAAGGTTACACAATGAACATTCATGAATACCAAGCTAAAGGCTTGCTCCGAAACTATGGGGCTCCCGTTTCTGACGGTCGCATTGTAGTGAAATCTGAAGATGCAAAGACTGCTGCGGGAGAACTTGACGGTCCTGTGTGGGTTGTCAAAGCTCAAATTCACGCAGGTGGGCGCGGCAAAGGCTCTTTTAAGGAGCAAGATGCAGGAGAAAGTGGTGGAGTTAGGATTGCTAAGTCTGTTGAACAAGCTGCAGAAGAAGCAAAAAAGATGCTTGGTCGTACACTTATTACGCATCAAACAGGTCCTGCTGGAAAACAAGTAAATCGAGTTTACATAGAACAGGGAGCCGAAATTGAGAGCGAATTGTATCTTGCGCTTTTAGTAGACAGAGTAACATCTAGAATATCTTTTGTGTGCTCAACAGAGGGCGGAATGGATATTGAAGATGTTGCAGCCCGTAGCCCTGAAAAAATTCTCTCTTTTTCTGTAGATCCCGCAACTGGATATCAAGCTTTTCATGGTAGGAAAATTGCCTTTGCTCTAGGACTGGAGAATTCTCAAGTCAAAGAGTGTATAAAACTCATGGGACAACTTTTTAAAGCGTTCTTAGAAAAAGACATGGAAATGTTAGAAATCAATCCCTTGATCGTGACTAAAAATGGTAATCTTACAGTCCTAGATGCAAAGGTAGGCTTCGATAGTAATGCAATCTACCGACACCAAGATATAGCGGATTTAAGAGACACGACAGAGGAAGATCCAAAAGAATTGGAAGCTAGTAAATACGACTTGAATTATATTGCTCTAGATGGCGAAATTGGATGTATGGTTAATGGTGCTGGGCTAGCTATGGCAACTATGGATATCATTAAATTATATGGTGCTGAGCCAGCCAATTTTTTAGATGTTGGTGGCGGCGCGACAAAAGAGAAAGTCACAGAGGCTTTCAAAATTATTACGTCTGACCCAAAAGTTAAAGGTATCTTAGTTAATATTTTTGGTGGAATAATGAGATGTGATGTTATCGCAGAGGGAGTAGTAGCGGCTGTCAAAGAGGTTGGTTTGCAAGTTCCTTTAGTCGTTCGCCTGGAGGGAACAAATGTTGAAAAAGGGAAAGACATAATAAATAACTCCGGGCTTGATGTCATCGCCGCTGATGACTTGAAAGATGGAGCCAAAAAAATCGTAAAAGCAGTGAAGGGTTAAGTAATGGCTGTATTAATCGACGAAAAAACCAAGGTTATCTGTCAGGGTTTTACCGGCTCACAAGGAACATTTCATTCTGAACAAGCCATAGCTTACGGAACAAAAATGGTTGGTGGCGTTACCCCTGGCAAAGGTGGCAACGACCATTTGGGTTTGCCTGTATTCAATTCTGTGCACGAGGCAAAACACAAGACAAACGCTAATGCTTCAGTAATATATGTGCCCCCCCCTTTCGCAGCAGACTCCATTTTGGAAGCAATAGATGCTCGTATGGAGTTAATTGTTTGTATCACTGAGGGAATACCTGTTCTGGATATGTTAAAAGTAAAAAGAGCCCTCGAAAACTCTACTTCTATCCTTGTTGGGCCAAACTGCCCTGGAGTAATAACCCCAGATGCCTGTAAAATAGGCATCATGCCCGGCCACATCCATAAGCGCGGATCTGTTGGAGTTGTATCAAGGTCAGGAACTTTAACGTATGAAGCAGTAAAGCAAACGTCTGATGTTGGCTTAGGACAATCATCTTGTATTGGAATTGGAGGAGATCCGGTAAAAGGGACAGAACATATAGATGTCCTTGAATGGTTTTTGAAAGATGACGAAACAGAAAGTATCATTATGATAGGGGAAATAGGTGGCTCAGCCGAAGAAGAAGCCGCCCAATTTATAAAAGATGAGGCAAAAAAAGGTCGCAGCAAACCAATAGCGGGTTTTATCGCAGGTCGAACAGCACCACCCGGAAGGCGAATGGGACACGCCGGCGCAATTGTAGCAGGCGGCAAAGGCGGGGCCGAAGATAAAATCGAAGCTATGCAATCAGCAGGTATAATTGTCGCTGAAAGCCCGGGCAGTTTAGGCGAGGCTGTCTTGAAGGCAATTGGTTAGTAAAACAAAAATGGTAGCAAAAGTTTTATTTAAACCCAAAATGTAAAATTTAGGCAAAATTATGAATGATCAATCCCGAAACTCCGAATTTAAAGCCTCTTCCTTTATGCAAGGGCATAACGCTGAGTATTTAGAACAATTATACGCCCAATATGCGCAAGACCCAAAAGCCTTAGATGAAACCTGGCAAGAGTTTTTTAAGGCTATGGGCGATGATGAAGTAAGCATTAAAAAAGATGCAGAAGGACCAAGTTGGGGAAGGCGCGATTGGCCACCTACTCTAAACGATGAAATAACGGCTGCGTTAGATGGTCAATGGACTCAAACGGAAGAAACGCAACAAATTGTCGAGAAGATAAGCAAAGTTGCCGAAGAAAAAAATATCGAAATATCCAATGATGCAATTCAACGAGCAGTTCTGGACAGCGTTCGAGCACTAATGTTAATTCGAGCTTATAGAATACGCGGACATCTTGCAGCCGATTTAGATCCTCTTGGAATGCGAGACACTAAAGACTCAAGAAATTCACTAGAACCTAAAAATTATGGGTTTTTAGAAACAGATTTGGATCGTCCAATTTTTATTGATAATGTCCTTGGTCTTCAAATTGCCACAATGAGACAAATTGTTGAAATAGTTAAAAGAACTTACTGTGGTACGTTTGCTTTACAATACATGCATATTTCTGATCCAGAGCAGTCAGCATGGCTTAAAGAGAGAATAGAGGGCTATGGAAAAGAAATAAAATTTACTCGAGAAGGGCGAAAAGCTATCTTGAATAAATTAGTAGAAGCTGAGGGATTTGAAAAATTTCTGCACGTTAAATACATGGGTACTAAACGCTTCGGTTTGGATGGTGGTGAAAGCCTAATTCCCGCCATGGAGCAAATAATAAAACGTGGCGGAGCGCTTGGTGTTAAAGAAATAGTAATAGGTATGCCCCATAGAGGCCGATTATCTGTACTTGCTAATGTAATGAACAAACCCTATCGCGCGATTTTTAATGAATTCCAAGGGGGGTCCTTTAAGCCAGAAGCGGTAGATGGATCAGGAGATGTCAAATACCATCTCGGAGCATCATCAGATCGAGAATTTGATGGAAATAATGTTCATTTATCTTTAACTGCTAACCCCAGTCATTTGGAGGCAGTAAACCCTGTTGTTGTTGGCAAAGTGCGAGCAAAACAAGAACAATTAAAAGATAACAAGCGAACCTCTGTTATGCCTGTTCTATTACATGGTGATGCTGCTTTCGCCGGCCAGGGTGTTGTGGCTGAGTGTTTCGGTTTATCAGGTTTAGTCGGACACAAAACCGGTGGCACAATGCATATTGTGGTCAATAATCAGATTGGCTTTACAACCGCACCGCACTTTAGCCGGTCATCACCTTACCCTACCGACATAGCCTTAATGGTTGAAGCTCCCATATTTCATGTCAATGGCGATGATCCGGAGGCTGTTGTTCACGCTGCAAAAGTGGCAACAGAATTTCGACAAAAATTTCAAAAAGATGTTGTCTTAGATATAATATGCTACCGACGATTTGGACATAATGAAGGGGATGAACCTATGTTCACAAATCCTCTGATGTACAAGCACATCAAAAAACAAAAAACCTCACTTTCTATTTATACTGACAGACTTGTTGAAGATGAATTGATCCCCGAAGGTGAAATAGAAGATATGAAAGCTGCTTTTCAGGCAAAAATGAACGATGAATTTGAAGCTGGACGAGACTACAAACCAAACAAGGCCGACTGGCTTGATGGAAGGTGGTCACATTTGGATAGGCATAAAGACGACTATCAAAGGGGGAAAACAGCAATTAGTGAAGAAACTTTCTTTGATGTTGGCAAAGCTTTGTCCCAGCCACCAAAAGAATATGAATTGCACAAAACTGTTTCCAGGCTTTTAGACAATAAAGCAAAAATGTTCGAGAGTGGTAAAGGTTTTGATTGGGCCACCGCTGAGGCGCTCGCCTTTGGATCACTTTTAACGGAAGGTTTTCCCGTTCGGTTATCAGGGCAA
Source organism: Paracoccaceae bacterium (assembly GCA_003332035.1). Lineage (GTDB taxonomy): Bacteria > Pseudomonadota > Alphaproteobacteria > Rhodobacterales > Rhodobacteraceae > Salinivivens. The sequence goes on along the minus strand of QOQI01000045.1, from coordinate 4,427 downwards.
GACAGTACACGCGGCACGTTCAGCCAGAGACATTCGGGATTAATCAACCAATCAACTGAAGAGCGCTACTATCCACTGAATAATATTAGACAAGGTCAAGCAAAATATGAAGTGATAGACTCGATGTTATCTGAATATGCAGTCTTGGGATTTGAATACGGGTACTCTCTGGCTGAGCCAAATGCATTAGTTTTATGGGAAGCACAATTTGGTGATTTCGCTAACGGTGCTCAGATCATGTTTGACCAATTTATTAGTTCTGGTGAAAGCAAATGGCTTAGAATGTCCGGATTAACCATGTTACTTCCACACGGATTTGAAGGGCAAGGCCCCGAGCACAGCTCAGCAAAGTTAGAACGGTTTTTGCAAATGTGTGGTCAGGATAATTGGATCGTAGCCAATTGTTCCACCCCGGCTAATTACTTTCACATATTGAGACGACAAGTCCATCGGGATTATAGAAAACCACTTGTTTTAATGACGCCTAAATCTCTCCTGAGACACAAACTATGCACCTCCAAAGTGGACGACTTTACTAATGGTTCATCTTTCCATCGGGTTTTATGGGATGACGCAGAAAAGGGAAACTCAACCACAAAGTTAGTCAAAGATACAGAAATCAAGCGGGTAATTATGTGCTCAGGAAAAGTCTATTACGATTTACTGGAAGAAAGAGACGCAAGAGAATTAAATGATGTCTATCTGCTCCGATTTGAGCAATTTTATCCTTTTCCAGCAATGTCAGCAGTTAAAGAACTTGAGAGATTCAAAAATGCAGAAATGGTTTGGTGTCAAGAGGAGCCAAAAAACCAAGGTGCATGGTCTTTCATGGAACCAAATATTGAGTGGGTTCTAAATAGGATGAAGGCTAAGTTTAAAAGACCTATTTTTGTTGGTAGGCCAGCAAGTGCTTCACCAGCTACAGGACTAGCAAGTCAACACAAAGTACAACAAACGTCGCTTGTTGATGAAGCTTTAAATTTAAAGGAAATCAAAAAATGACCGATGTACGGGTTCCTACTCTTGGCGAAAGCGTAACAGAAGCAACAGTTGCAACTTGGTTTAAGCAACCTGGAGACAATATAAATATGGATGAAATGCTTTGCGAACTTGAAACCGACAAAGTAACAGTGGAAGTACCAAGTCCTGCCGCTGGAGTTATGGGGGACATAGTTGCCCAAGAAGGAAGTGTCGTTAGTATGGACGCACTGCTTACGACAATCAGTGAGGGTCGTGCTGAAAAACCAGAAAATGAGAAAAAGTTAGCTACGCAAAAAGATAATAATGTTATCAAAGCCAATACAGAAGTAATATCGGGCTCTCAAAATTCAGATATTGAAGACGCGCCATCAGCAAAAAAATTAATGGCTGAAAATAATATTTCACCCAATCAAATCACTGGTACAGGAAAAGAAGGCCGAATAATGAAAGACGACGTACTCAAAGTAGTACAGTCTGCTGTGATTAAAACAACGGAAAATAGTCCAGTTTCTCGCGCGCCAAGTGCAGTAGAAGATGCTGATCGAGAAGAACGGGTGAAAATGACCCGGTTAAGGCAAACGATAGCAAAACGCCTTAAAGATAGTCAAAATACAGCCGCAATGCTAACAACTTACAATGAAGTAGATATGACAGAAGTTATGTCTCTTAGAAATGAATTTAAGGAATTGTTTGAAAAAAAACATGGTACTAAGCTAGGATTTATGTCTTTTTTTACAAAGGCTTGCTGTCATGCCCTCAAAGAAGTTCCCGAAGTAAATGCAGAAATAGACGGAACTGATATCGTATATAAAAATTATGTTCACATGGGAATAGCTGCAGGTACACCCACTGGGCTAGTCGTTCCGGTTATCCGGAACGCCGACAGCATGTCTTTTGCGGAAATTGAAAAGTCTATCTCTGAAAAGGGCAAGCGAGCAAGAGATGGCAAACTTAGTATGGATGAAATGCAAGGAGGAACCTTCACTATTTCTAATGGTGGAGTTTATGGATCTCTTATGTCTTCACCAATTTTAAACCCACCACAATCTGGAATTTTGGGAATGCATAAAATCCAAGACCGCCCTATGGCAATTAACGGTGAAGTAGTAATTCGGCCCATGATGTATCTAGCCTTGAGTTATGACCATCGGATTGTAGATGGAAAAGGCGCCGTAACATTTTTAGTTAGAGTAAAGGAGGCACTAGAGGATCCACGACGACTTCTTATGGATCTTTGATGATGTGCAGGAGGAAAAAATCAGATGTCTAAATATGATGTTATAGTCATAGGTGGTGGCCCAGGAGGGTATGTTGCATCTATTCGCTGCGCACAATTGGGTCTCCACACTGCTTGTGTTGAAGGCCGTGAAACTCTTGGGGGAACCTGTTTGAATGTAGGGTGTATTCCATCTAAGGCTTTATTACACGCAAGCCATCAACTCCATGAGGCGCAACATAATTTTGAGAAAATGGGATTAATAGCAAAGCCACCGTCTATAGACTGGGCAAAAATGCAAAACTATAAAAATGAAACAATTGATGCAAATACCAAAGGCATTGAATTTTTGTTTAAGAAAAATAAAATAGATCATTTAAAAGGTTGGGCCTCTATACCCGCTCCAGGAAAAGTTCAAATAGACGATACAATTTTTGAAACTGAGAATATTATTATCGCTTCAGGTTCAGAGCCGAGTACAATTCCTAACGTTGAAATTGACGAAAAGGTAATTGTGTCATCAACTGGTGCACTATCATTATCTAAAATACCAAAAACGATGACGGTTATTGGCGCAGGCGTTATTGGTTTAGAACTCGGTTCTGTGTACGCACGGCTTGGAACAAAAGTTACAATTATTGAATACCTTGATTATATAACTCCTGGCATGGACAAAGAGGTACAAAAAACTTTTCTTAGAATTCTCAAAAAACAGGGTATTTCCTTTGTTATGGGAGCTGCTGTCCAGTCCGCTAGTAAATCAAAATCTGTGGGAACGGTAAAATACAAACTTAATAAAGATGATAGCCTGCACGAACTAGAAGGAGATACTATCTTAGTTGCGACCGGCAGAAAACCAAACACTAACAGCCTTGGTTTAGGCAAGTTAAATATGGAACTAACCGAGCGAGGCCAAATAAAAACTGATAGTGGATGGCAAACAAATATTCCAAGTATCTACGCTATTGGAGATGTCGTTGAAGGCCCAATGTTGGCTCATAAAGCAGAAGATGAGGGTATGGCAGTCGCAGAACAAATCGCTGGCAAAAATGGACATGTAAATTATCAAGTAATTCCAAGTGTCATTTATACTGCGCCTGAGGTAGCGTCTGTAGGTTTAACTGAACAACAGGCAAAAGACAGTGACCGCTCCATTAAAATTGGAAAATTTATGTTTATGGGAAATGGCAGAGCAAAGGCAAATTTTGCGGCGGATGGTTTTGTAAAAATTTTAGCTGACAAAGATAGTGATCGTATTTTAGGAGCACACATCATAGGTCCTGCAGCTGGTGACCTCATACATGAGCTATGCATAGCAATGGAATTTGGAGCGTCAGCTCAGGATGTAGCCCTCACTTGCCACGCCCATCCAACTTATTCAGAAGCTGTCCGAGAAGCCGCTTTGGCCTGTGGGAGCGGAGCAATTCATGCATAAAAATAACTATTTCCAACAATTTATATAGATTGCTTAGCTAGGCTCTGGCTCCATAGTCCCACTAGGTTTGGCTTTGGGCTTTGTTTTTGGAATAGCGGTAACGGAAGGTGCTGATGCACTACCATCGTCTTTGTCTTCATCATCAGAAAATGGCGGATCCCCATTCATGACTTTCTTTATTTCCTCACCAGTCAAAGTTTCATATTCAAGTAAACCCACAGCTAAGCGATCCCATTCTTTTTTCTTTTTTGTTAATATTTTGAAAGCGGTGTCGTAACCCTGTTGAATGAAACTCTTAACCTCTTCCTCAATCAACTCTTTAGTGTTTGCCGACACTGAGAACCCAGCCGTATTACCTTGGTAACCTTCATGAGCTTCGGTATAATCAATGTTCCCAACTTTATCGGACATCCCCCAACGAAGAACCATAGCCCTTGCCAGACCTGAAGCTTGCTGAATATCTCCCGCTGGGCCATTTGAAACGTTATCAGAGCCATATTTAATTATCTCAGCGGCTTTGCCAGCCATTGTCATTGCGAGTTTTTCTTCACACTCAGATTTATGCCAATTTAATCGGTCAATCTCAGGAAGTGATACAACCATTCCTAGAGCACCTCCACGAGGAATAATTGTAGCTTTGTATACAGGATCACATTGAGGTAAAGCCAAACCCACAACTGCATGTCCAGCCTCATGATATGCGGTTTTTTCCTTTTGTTCTTGGGTCAGGACCATAGAGCGCCTTTCAGATCCCATCATTACTTTATCTTTAGCATTCTCGAAATCGATCATTGT
>QOQI01000044.1 GCA_003332035.1 Paracoccaceae bacterium | reverse complement strand
TATTGATCGTTTGGGCTAGCTTTCACTTTTACTGGGTTCACCGTTTTTTACATTGGCCTCCGATGTATCGGATTGCACACGCTCTCCATCATCGCAATATTAATGTGGGTCCTTGGTCAGGAATCTCAATGCATCCAATCGAGCATTTGTTATTTTATACAAATTTTTTAATTCATTTTATATTAGCGTCCAGCCCTGTCCACTTAATGTTTCATGGTTATATGCAGTCAATTCATCCAATTTTCAGCCATTCTGGTTTTGAAAAGCTTTATGTGGCTAATAAAGAGCGTGCTAAGATGGGTGATTTTTTCCATCAGCTTCATCATCGTTACTTTGAGTGTAATTATGGGACAGTGGAGATGCCTTGGGATAGATGGTTTGGATCATTTCATGATGGCAGTGAGGCTGCCACTATTGAAACTCGAGTACGAAAAAAACGGATGTATCAAAGTTAATAAAGTAAATTTTTGTTAACAAAACGAAAAAGAAGTTTTTCAAATTCATTGAATGCTTTGGTATTACAAGCGAAAAGATTTCTTTTTAGGTTTAGTCAGAAATTATAACCATCACTTCATTTCGTCTCAGAAAACCTGGTGTACTAGGATCATTATAAAAAAGGTATTTTGGTTTAGAGATTATTTTAAAGTCTCTATTTTTTAACCAATTCAATAGATTTTTTTCCTTTTCTTTTATTAAAGACCCACTTCTATCTGTTTTTCCAGAGAATCTTATAACCGCTGCCATTATTGGTTTTAATTTTTCAGAGTATACTTGTTTATTGTTTGGTTCCGGTAAGGTTTTTTTGCTATACTTTGACGGCATAGAAAATGATACGATCCACTCATTATTTTTGTCCCCTAGTGACTGCATCACAGGAGCAGTCATTGATATTTTTTCTCCTTCGCGTCCCTTGGCTCCAATATAATTGACCAGCGGTCTAAACCCTTGCCTCAAAGATTTATATTGATTGCCTGAAACTTTTACTGACTGAAGTAACATACTTTCGTAGTATCTAACTTCAATGTTTCTATCTTTTTCCACCACTTTGTAAGCCGGAGTTTCAAGAAATTTTGGCACTAAGTACCAGGCAGCCATCAATCCAAACAGAGTAACAACGAACACTATACTTATGACTTTAAGTGTAAAAATAACTTTCTCACATATTTTAAATCTTTTACCTTAGTAAATTAGGTAACCAGGTTGCAGTAATGGGTAAGAAGATCATAAGAATACCATAAAATATTCCAACTCCTACAAATAGTGGGACTTCCTTGAAGGCACGAGATGGGTCTTCTTTGATAACTCCGGCAGCAGTATATATTCCCACGCAAACAGGTGGGGTTATCATACCAATTCCAGCAAATGCTACAAACACTACGTAGAGGTGAAGTAAGTTTTGGTTTAGTGAGACTACGATTGCAGCAAAAATAGGCACCGTTAAGTAAAACACTGGAACAATCTCTATAAATGTTCCCAAGATTAAACAAATCAAAGCGAGAGCAAACCAAAAAAAGTAAATTCCAGCCCCTAGACTTGTAAAGTAGGTAATTATTTTCTGGGGTAGTTGTGTATAAGTTAGTACAACACTGAGAAACGTGGCTGTTGCTATTATTGCAAATATAACTGCTGTGATTGCAGCAGTTTCTTTAAGGCACTTCAGTAAGCCATCCAAAGTTAATTCTTGGTACACAACAAATCCCATTATGAGTGCCCATAGCCCAGCTATAGCAGCTGACTCCGATGGAGTAAGCAATCCTGCATAAATTCCACCTAAAATAATTCCAGGTGTAATCAGAGCGGGGATAGCATTTTTGCCTGCAATTATTCTTTCATAACCCGTAGCTTTTTTACTTCCTTTAATGTCACTGCATTTAAACAGCACCACAGCTATCATTAAAAATAATAGGATTATCCCTGGGATCATACCTGCTGCAAATGTTTGAGAGACTGGGACATTAGTCAAAGCGCTAAATAAAATTGCAGCATTCGAAGGTGGAATGAGTGCTTCTAATAAGGCAGCCGATGCTGCAAGTGTGACGACAAATGGTTTTGGATAACCTTCTTCAATCATTTTGGGCATCATAATCGTACCAACAGCTGTGATAGCTGCGAGAATTGATCCGCAGAATGCAGCAAAAAAGCCCATAGAAATTACCATGGCTATGCCTAGGCCACCGGGCCAATGACCAACTAATGTTGTTGCGAAGTGCACCAGTCGCGTTGCGGCTCCCCCACGCAACATTGCTGTGCCTGCAAAGATGAAAAGTGGAACTGCTATAAGAACGTGTTTTGTTAATGCTCCAAACGATACCTGAATTAAAACTGACCACGGAAGATTAAGTCCAACTAAGGCAGCTATAGAGCTACCAATTCCAAAAACTAAAAAAATTGGAACAGATATACAAAGAAGAAAAAGAGATAATATGAATGCAAAAAGGTACATCAGTTTGTCTCTTTACTGATTTTTCTTGCGTCAAGAATAGATTGAATAGTCATTTCTATTGAAAATAGAGCAAGGATTACAAAACCTACCGGAAATGATAGATACATCCACCAGATAGGAATATCTAATTCCAGCTCCATCATCTGACCTAGGCGATAATATAGCGCAGTTGCATCAAATCCTGCCTTAAAGAAAATTAATGATGCTAAAAAAGCAGTAATGTTCATTGAAATTTTAATATATTTATTTGTAGTCGCTGATACTAAAGATGAAAGAAAATCAACTTGAATATGATTTCCCTCTTTCAGCAGTGGACCTAAAAGTGGAAAGACCAACCAACACACTAAAATTGGGGGTAATTCGATTAACCAGTCATAACCAGTTCCTGATATATACCTGGTAATGGCGCTTAAACTTAGCGCCATTACCATTATCGCAACTATTAGCATTGCTAACGAGTATGATAGCTTTGACAAAAAATTATTTAGCTTGGTCAAAACCCACATTTAACAATCCCAAGTTCTACTGATTTAGTTTCGACTATTTTGCGAACGCCTCAGCAGCGAGCAGAACATCTTGATCAAACATATCTGCCATTGCCGGCATAACTTTATTAGTCATCATAGCATCGAATTTACTTTTTTCGGCGCCACTAAGCTCTGTAACTATCCCTCCGCGTTCAGCGAATTTTTTCAGAGTACTTTCTCCGGCATCCAAAATAGTATTCGTTGCTAGATTGCCTACTTCAGCACCAACTTCCATTACCAAATCTTGTAAGTCAGCTGGTAGTGAGTCGAACCAATCTTGATTAGCCATAATGTAGGCATCAGCAAAATATTGGTATGGTTTTTGTGCATATTTTAGATATTCCCACCAACTATACGCCTCAATACTGCCAGGAGGGCTATTAATCGTGTCAATCATTCCAGTTTGTAAGGCTGTATAAACTTCTCCTGTGGGTAATGAAACAGTGTTTGCTTCCATAGCATCCCACATTGGCCGCTCACTTTTTAAAAGTGCTCGAGCTTTAAGGCCCTTCATTACGTCTATACCTGTTAATTCGCGTTCACTTGAAAACGTCATTACCGGCCCAACTGGGTTGTACATGATTAATTTTGAATTACTTTTCTTTGTAAGATCATTCCAAACGGCTTTTCCTGCTTCAGAATCTTTGAAAAAACTTCTCTGTTGCTCATAAGATGAAAAGAGGCCAGGATATGACGCGACATTGAAATTTTTATTTATTGGAGGAAAGCTAACAACTCCTACGACGCCACCTAATTCAACGGCTCCTGAGGTAATTGCTCCCATAACTTCTCTAATGCCAAAAAGCTGCTTTGATGGATAAAATTCAATTGTTAAGCGGCCATTTGAACGTTTGGTGACTTCGTCAGCAAATATTTGAGAGTGGATTGCACTCTGGTGTTTTGGGCTCCAATGCCCCGACATTCTGGCAACTAAATTTTCAGCATATGCCACTGAGGAAAACAGTGATAATATAAGTGAAAAAGTTGCAGCTAAAGACAAACCGATACGGGCTTTCTTTGCTTTCTCAATTATAGTAGTTTGCACTTTTTATACTCCCTGATGTTTTGTTTTTTGAGTTCATTCTTATTTTTTGACTCAGTAGTTCCATGTTAGCTTTGTAGAAAATTTTTGATACATTTTTTTTAAATTTTTTTGAATGCAACGTAAGGTATAGCATCAGATTGATTGGTGCACTTTATTTAAATTTAATTGACTTACTATTACTATTTTGCGTCCTAGACGTATTTCAAGGAAAGCTGTCAAATCGTTAAGTTAAAAAGTAAACTACTTAAAGCTTGGAGAAATATATTATGGATGAATTGCCATTTTTGGTGGTCTTAATAAGGAGGTTGCGAGCAGCTGTGATTTGGATAGTAGCTGCAACTTTCGCCGTACTTTTATATTTTGATTTCACAGAAGATGAAGATGTTGCAGCTATATTAACATCTGTTTTCATATTTCTTATTTTTGTTATTGTCGTGATGATTGTATTTAAGAAATTTTTTTCAGATAAAAGTAAAGATAAGGAGTAAAAATTGGATAAAAAATTACTCATGAGATAAAAATCCCAAGGCCAATCATAGTAGCATTGTATGCGATACTTTTTGTCTTAACGCTTAATTTAGTATCACCATTTTTAACGTTAAAATAACTTCAGCTTTTTCAAATGAAGTTCATAGAATTGCAATTTGCCATCCTGTTTATCTTACTAGATGCGCAGAAATAAAGGATAACTTTTAATAGAACGGATTGCAGTAGTTATCGTCTGTAGCGCGGAGTTCCTGAAGTTTCTGTATCTTTTAAACTCGTTTCTCTCCAAATTATGTAGAGCCCAGACCCTAAAATAAGTGTTATTCCCACAAAAGTAGTTTTGTCGGGCCAATCTCCAAATACTATCACACCCCAAAAGATCGCGATTGGTAGTGCTATGTATTCAAAAGGGGCTACCACTGCAGCCTCGCTAATTCGGTAAGCTTGCGAAATAAAAAACCCACCAAAGGCACTGCTGGCGCCAATTAAAATTAAGATTAAGTAATGATTGCTACTGGGCCACGACCAAGCTCTAAATAGAAACTCTAGAGAAGGATCACTTCCTCCAGAGAATTTTCCGTCGCCTACTGTAACGCCAAACATCAAGCAAACTATTAAAAAAGTTATTTGAATGTAAAATGACATTGAGGCTGCAGACTCAGTTTTCCCAATATACCGGGTCAGCATATGTAAAGTAGCATATCCAAATGCAGCTAACAGGGGTAGAAGCGATGCCGTTTGAAAAGTTGCTGAACCAGGCCTTAAGACTACTACTACACCAATTAAGCCAATTATAACTGCTGCCCATCTGCGAGGACCAACAAATTCCTTCAAAAATAAGACAGAAAAAACAGTTATTAATAATGGACTTATAAAAAATATTGCCACTCCTTCAGCTAATGGCAAAGCAGCTAGTCCTAGAAAGAATGTTATATTTGCAAAAACAACGCAAAAACCTCTTAAAAGATGAAGCCCAAGTCGATTTGTATGGAGTGTTGGGAGCCCACCTGAAAATGGAACAATGAACAAAAATAAAACTGTTAATCCAACAAGAGAGCGGATTAAAATCACTAAGTGTAGGGCATAGTCATCGCTAATAAATTTAATTGCTACGTCATTTGTCGAAAAACAAAATACTGCAATTACTGCACTTACAGATCCAAATACAGTGGTATTACCGTGGATAATTGATTTCATAGCCGTACTAGATCAGAATTTCATGCAAGCATCTAGGACTGAAGCGACATCAATTTAATGTTAAGAGTAATATTCCAAGCTTTCCGAATTTTACTTATCCCTTTTCAATTCGAATTTTCTACACTAACAAAAACTTTTCTATCGTTTAAACGATTTTTTTCTGCTGCAATATCGTTCAAGTTTTTAACAGGACAAAATTTTGAGAACTTATTTTCGAAGTACACCAAAAGATGCTGTATTTGTCAGTTTTTTTCTATACGCATTTAGTCTTGGAACTTTATTTCCGCGCTTGGGTGATCTTCAAACTCAAATGGAGATAGATAAAGCAACACTAGGGTTTGCTTTGATAGGTTTGCCTCTTGGTGTTCAGGTTACTCTTTTATTTGCGGATCGAATAGTCCGTAGATTTAACTTCAGACTTATTTTGATGCTGGGGATACCATTGCTGAGTATTTCCCAGTGCTTTGCTTCGCTCTCGCAAAGCCCATACATGTTTGCGGGAATTTTGATTTTAGGCGGTGCTGCAATTGCTGTTATTGAAGTCGCAGTAAATTTAGAGGCTGATCGAGTAGAGGCGCATAGTGGCTATCGTATAATGAACCGCTCTCATGCTTATTGGAGTTTTGGTTTTTTTGGCGCTGGAATTACGGGTGCTGGCTTTTCGCAATTAGGGATTTCGCCATTTTTACATTTCGTTTTAATCACGGCAGTAGTTAGCGCCTTAACGATTTTTCTGTTTGCAAAATATAACGCTGCTGAACCTCGCAGGCAAAGCCCGGTGGCAAAAAATAAAGGCTTTGTTTGGCCTTCAAAGGGCATTTTTTTGTTAGTGTTCTTTTCTCTTTCGGCAATGCTTGTTGAAGGAGCAAGTATTGACTGGTCTGTAATTTTTATGAGGGATATTTTTAATACTGCCCCTATAGTGAGTGGTCTTTCATTGGCTTTGGCCGCAATTTCTCAAGGTTTTGTACGTTATTTTGCAGACCAGTTTGTCGACAAATATGGTCCAGAAAGCGTCTCTCTTTATAGTCTTATTGCTATGGTTTTGGGGGTAGGCTGTGTTGTATTTTCGTTTGAACCTATCACTGCACTTTTTGGCTTTCTATTGATGGGTGGGGGCAGTGCTGTAATTTTTCCTCTGGCCATGTCAGCTGCGGCACAAAGAAGTGATAAAACTCCTGAGGAGAATGTTGCGTCATTAGCACAGTTTGTATTTGTAATCTTTCTTCTCGCTCCACCAATTTTAGGATTTGTAGGTGAACACTTAGGCTTGCGTTGGTCCTTTGCCTTATGCTTCCCATTATTGGTTGTAAGTTTTTTTACAATTTCTTCACTAAGTATACAAAAAAAAGAAAAGGAATAGATTGTGGGACTACTTCAAGAAGGAAAATGGGTAGACCGCTGGTATCAAACTGAAGATACTGGTGGTCGTTTTGTCCGAAAATCAGCATCATTTAGAAATTGGATTACCGCAGACGGGAGTCCTGGGTCTTCTGGTTCAGGTGGTTTTAAAGCTGAGAAAGGACGGTATCACCTATATGTTTCTTTGGCGTGCCCTTGGGCTCACCGAACTATGATCTTTCGAAGTTTAAAAGGTTTGGGGTCTTTCATTTCTGTGTCAGTCGTTCACTGGTATATGGCTGAGGATGGCTGGACATTTGAACCTGGTGAGGGCGTGATGTCCGATACGATAAACGGCTCTAAATTTTTGCATCAGGTGTATACTGCCGCTGCTCCTGACTACTCGGGGAGAGTTACAGTACCTGTTTTATGGGATAAAAAAGGTAAAACAATAGTATCCAATGAGTCTTCGGAAATTATACGTATGTTGAACAATGCATTTGACGATTTAGGAGCTAAATCGGGTGATTACTATCCCACAAAATTTCGTCCAGAAATTGATGAAATTAACAAGCGCGTGTATTCTTCTTTAAATAATGGTGTCTATAAGTGTGGATTTGCAACGACCCAAACGGCTTATGAAGAGGCTCTTATTCCAATTTTTGATACCCTAGACTGGCTTGAAGAAAAGTTGTCGAGCAATCGTTATCTTGTAGGAAATTTCATAACTGAAGCAGACTGGAGACTTTTCACCACATTGGTACGTTTTGATCCAGTATATGTGGGTCACTTTAAGTGTAACATTCGACGTTTGAAGGATTATCCAAACCTCTCTGATTATATGCGTGACCTTTACCAAGTGCCTGGTGTGGCGGAGACAGTAAATATCGAACACATTAAAAAACATTATTATGGTAGCCATGAAACGATCAACCCCACTCGAGTTATTCCTGTTGGGCCCTATATAGATTATGATGAGCCTCATTCGCGGGCTGACTTGAACTAACTAAATTGTAAAATCGAAAAAGTTTAAGACCAAAGGAATTTAGTATGTCTATTCGACCAATAAACTTTAGCAGCCAGGCTACACCGGCCATGGAAGGTGCAGGTGTCCACCTTCACCGTGTTTTTGGTTTCGGGGAAACAGAACCATTCGATCCTTTTTTGATGATGGATGACTTTCGGAATGACGACCCAAACAAATATGTGAAAGGCTTCCCATGGCACCCGCACCGTGGCATTGAGACAATTACATATGTACTGAAAGGAAACGTTCAGCATAGTGACTCTCTAGGGAATAATGGAACATTAAGTGGTGGCGATGTTCAGTGGATGACAGCCGGTTCCGGTATAATACATCAGGAAATGCCTTCGGGAAATGAGCTAGGCCAGATGCATGGATTCCAGCTATGGGCGAATTTGCCAAGAGACCAAAAAATGTGCACGCCCCGATATCTCGATATTCCTTCGAGGGAAATTAATACTCTCACGGATGATGATGGAACCCATATTAGAGTAATAGCTGGCGATTATCGCGGTTATAAGGGCTTAGTGGATGGGATCGAGACAGATCCGTCTTATTTAGACATCACTCTTATGCCAAATGTTACAAAGAGATTTCCATTTGATACACGTCGTCAAGGGTTTGCCTATATTTTTGAGGGATCTGCTCATTTTGGTAATTCATCTCTCCCCTTCGGTGTGAATGTTGAAAAAGAGTTTAATGGGCAGGAAATGAAAATAAGAGACCAGTCTGGTAATCGCACTTTGGTTGTATTTGGTGATGGTGATGAGATTGAGGTGTCTTCAAGCGAGCAGGGTGTTCGTTTTCTTCTAATTTCTGGTGCTCCTTTACGGGAGCCAGTTGCTTGGCATGGACCAATTGTAATGAATACAAGAGCTGAACTTCAACAGGCATTTCGGGAGCTTAATACTGGCGAGTTTGTTAAAACTGGGGCTAAAGGATCATTTGGCTCTTAATTTCAAAACTAGAAATGTAACTTTCTACTTTGGGATCAGCCGAAATGGATTTGTCCATTATCAAACACTCATTTGAGATATAACTGCAGTAGCTCTAATAAAGAGCTATTTTTGATCACTCTACGAGCTTAACAAAAGTTTGCGTTTCTATTTTTGCGCCTGCTTCCTCTCGCAACTTTATCATTTCGGGTTTATCAACTGTGGACATCATTCTTTCCATGGATTCAACTTCCATACATACCCAAACCTTGTCTTTATTTCCTTCTTCGTGCCCATAAGCGAGAACGTTTATTCCATGATCCTGTCTGAAATTTTCATTTGCAAGAAACATACCTCTCCAATGTTCATAACCTTTTGAAAGTTCAACTGATGATATGATTTTCATTTTATTCTCCATATGTGACGGTTATCACTAAAAGTTTTAAGATATAACTGTCAAAGATAACGTTACGAAAGGTTATAATTAGTAACTCTGAGCTTGATAGTTTACTTATCTAAACCAGGCGCTATCTTTTTGTCTAAGTAAGGGTGATGTCTTTGATAGCTTGTTAGCTTTGTATTTCGACTAGGTTCCAAAGTTAATCAAGTTATCAGGAGACTTAAACTTCAACGGCCCTTAATTTCGAACCTTATTCATAACGCCTCGAATAAAATCTGCGCATTCGTCTGGGATAGTGAGCGGTAACATATGTCCTGTCTCAGGAACTATTGTAAGTTTTGCACTGGCTAATTTAGCAAATTTTTCTCCATGCAGTTTTGCATCAAGAATCTCGTCGTCTTCCCCAAACAGAACTTCAGTATAAACATCCAATTCTTTTTCACGCCCAACTAAAGACGGCGCCGAGGATTGTGCAAAAATTAAATCTTCTGATGTTCTTATAAAAGCTTCTGATGTGAGAGCAAAATCTCCCCCTCCTTTAATCCCAAAATCATTGCAAATCGCTTCTGGGGCAAACGCTGCTTTGAAAGTTTCTTTGCGCGTTAGGATGCCAAATAATGACGAAAAGGTATGAGCAACGAAAAATCGAATCAATGGACTCGAAATATTTAGAAATTTAAACATGTCGGGTATCTTATCGATTATCTGGGTCGCAGGGCAAATGAGTGCGAGGCCTGAAATTTTATTTTTGTATTCTAAAGCCAATGCCAGAGCAATAGCACCACCTAGGGAGTGTCCCACAATTAAAGGCTTTTCAATCTGCTCTTTATCAATAAACTCAGATATAATTCTTGCCTGCTCTTGCAGAGTTGCACACTCAGATTTTGATCTTGTAGACCAACCACAACCAGCTCTATCAATTGCGATAACGCGATAGTCTTGATCAAGTTTACCTACTAAAGCGTAAGTGAAATTTCTCAGATTTCCGGCAAGGCCGTGTAGCATTATTATAGGTGCTCCTTGACCCGATTCATACCAATGGATTTCAGCATCCTGGAGCACGGTAGTTTTTCCAAACTTTGGGATAGAACGCTTAATTTTTCGGCTAGTAAGTTTGGTAAATATGGCACTCAACACAATTACTAAAATTAGAAAAAATAAAATATATGTAATCAGGTCATTCATATAAACACCATTTAACCATGAAATTAGAGAACTGTTTATTATTTTTTGGTTAGAATAATAATAAAAATTATTTGGACTATGATTTTAAGTTTACGCTGTTTCTCTCGAAACTATAAATTGAGGTTAAAACGATAAAAAATCCTATCCATTCGGTAACTGACAGTAATTGTCCTAGCAAAATAATTGCCAGGAGCGCTGCGAAGAGAGGCTCAACGCATGCGAGCATTGAAGATCTAGTGGCACCAATTATACTAGCTCCTTTAAAAAAAAGAACCCAACTTAAAACGTAGAAAAGCCCGTTTGCAAAAATTGCCAAGGATCCAGTATTTGTCAGTGGTAAATTTATCTCAAAGCCAAGTGGTAAAATAAATCCAGCATTTAAAAGAACCATTCCTATTAAACTTAGATAAAGATTAAAGGTGGTTGCTCCAATTTGCTCTGACAAGTCGGCAGCTGTTACAATAAAGGCAATGAAAAATAATAACCCCATAAAACTTATAAATAAACCATAGAGATT
>QOQI01000043.1 GCA_003332035.1 Paracoccaceae bacterium | reverse complement strand
AACTCTATAAGGGTAAAGGATTCCTTTCTTAAGGCCGTTGAGAATGATGATGATTGGGAACTAATTCGACGAACAGACGGCTCGGTTGCAAAAACGATAAAAGCACGAAAGTTGTGGGCGGATGTTGGGCATGCAGCGTGGGCATGTGCTGACCCTGGTATCCAGTTTCACGACACTGTTAATGCCTGGCACACATGCCCAGAAGATGGTGAAATCCGGGGATCAAATCCTTGCTCGGAATATATGTTTTTAGATGATACTGCATGTAACTTGGCTTCGATGAATTTGTTAACGTTCTTGGTTGATGGAAAGTTTGATTCAAATAGCTATGTACATGCTACCAGATTGTGGACATTGACGCTGGAGATTTCGGTTTTAATGGCACAATTCCCATCAAAAGAAATCGCACAAAGATCCTATGATTTCCGGACCTTGGGACTTGGTTACGCTAATATAGGCGGCCTTCTTATGAATATGGGTTTTAGTTATGACAGCGAAGAGGGTAGAGCTTTGTGCGGAGCCTTAACAGCAATTATGACCGGGGCTTCATATGCGACGTCAGCTGAAATAGCGAGTGAGGTCGGGCCGTTTCCAGGCTATGAAAAGAACGCAAAGCATATGCAACGCGTCATACGAAACCATCAGGTTGCGGCTCATGGTAAAACTGACGGTTATGAAGATCTTGCAGTGAAACCAGTTCCTCTAGATCACAAAAGTTGTCCAGATGGCGATCTGGTTAAGCTGTCAATCAAGTGCTGGGACGACGCTCGAAAATTGGGTGAAAAATTTGGTTTCCGAAATGCGCAAGTTTCCGTAATAGCACCGACTGGTACCATTGGGCTGGTAATGGACTGCGACACAACTGGGATTGAGCCAGATTTTGCTTTAGTAAAGTTTAAGAAACTTGCTGGAGGTGGCTATTTTAAAATTATTAACAGGTCAGTTCCGGCAGCGCTCGAAAAGCTTGGATATAGTTCGGCTCAAGTTGAGGAAATTATTTCATATGCAGTGGGACACGGCACCATTGGGAACGCACCAGTGATAAATCATACTAGTTTGGCTGGCCACGGTTTTAGTAAAGTTGAGCTTGATAAAGTTGAAGGTGCTCTCGGATCAGCTTTTGATATCCGATTTGTTTTCAACCAGTGGACGCTCGGAGCTGAGTTTTGTACGGATGTTCTAGGGATACCAGGGACTAAATTAAACGATCCGACTTTTGATCTGCTCAGGCATCTCGGATTTAGCAAAAGTGACATTGACGCTGCTAATGACCATGTCTGTGGAACGATGACACTAGAAGGTTCTCCGCACTTAAAAGAAGAGCATCTTAATATATTTGATTGTGCCAACCCTTGTGGGAAAAAAGGTAAGCGCTATCTTTCAGTGAATAGCCATATATATATGATGGCCGCTGCTCAATCATTCATTTCTGGTGCTATATCTAAAACAATTAATATGCCAAATGATGCCACAATCGAAGACTGTCAGAAGGCATATGAATTGAGTTGGTCTCTTGGAACAAAAGCTAATGCTCTATACCGAGATGGCTCTAAACTTTCACAACCACTAGCCGCAGCATTAGTTGAGGATGACGACGATGCTGCTGAAGTGCTTGAAACAGGAACAAATCAAGAAAAAGCAGCGGTTCTGGCTGAAAAAATAGTTGAAAAAATCGTGGTTAAAGAAATAGCAAAAGCCCGTGAGCGAATGCCGGAGCGACGAAAGGGTTATACCCAAAAAGCAGTAGTTGGCGGGCATAAGGTTTATCTTAGGACTGGAGAGTACTCAGATGGCTCTCTCGGAGAAATCTTTATAGATATGCATAAAGAGGGCGCCGGTTTCAGAGCTATGATGAACAATTTTGCAATAGCTGTTTCAGTTGGTTTACAATATGGAGTTCCATTAGAGGAATTTGTAGATGCATTTACATTCACTAAGTTTGAGCCGGCGGGTATGGTCCAAGGAAATGATAGTATAAAAAATGCCACTTCGATCTTAGATTATATTTTTAGAGAGCTCGCGGTAAGTTATTTAGATCGTACCGATCTCGCTCATGTAAAGCCAGAGGGGGCAAGTTTTGATGATTTAGGACGCGGTCAAGATGAAGGCGTAAGTAATCTGAAGGAACTATCCGAGAATGGAACTTCTAAATCGCTTGAGGTTTTAAAGCAGATAAGCTCCACAGGTTATTTGCGTAAGCGGTTACCACAGGAACTTGTTGTTTTGCAAGGCGGCCAAACAAATTTAGCATTAGATAACAGTAATTTAAACGTTGAGGCTGAAGCGGAAACTATAGCTCGAGTTCCTGACGGAGAGGTTGCTGTAGCAGATGCGCGTACTAAAGCAAAGATGCAGGGCTATGAGGGTGATCCTTGTGGTGATTGTGGCAATTATACGTTGGTTAGAAATGGAACTTGTATGAAATGTAATACGTGTGGCGCAACCTCCGGTTGTAGCTAACTAGGCACATGGAGGGGGTGCGCTCCCTTCTGACGCCGCTCAAGCCACAGGCAAAAAATATATTTATCTCGAGCAGTATAACTAAGAGCTTGAATGGCGAAACTAAAAGGGGCTTTGGCCCCCTTTTTTTTAAATATCTTGTTTAAATACCAAGGCTAACTTTTACTTCTTTTATAAGGTTTGACCAAAAATCAACGTTTTGTGCCCCTGTTATCACATGTTTGCCATTTAAAATAAAAGTTGGTGCCGAGTTTATACCCATTTCTCTTGCTCCCTTGTCCGTTTCAATAACATGCTCTTGATCGTTTGTTCCTTTAAGTAATCTATCAACTAAGATTTTATCAATCCCAGTATTGTGTGAAATATCAACCAAAACATTATTCTCGCCAATATCTTTTCCTTCAACAAAATATGCTTTGAAAATTGCTGAGACGACTGCATTTTGCACACCCTCTTGCCAAGCCCAAAATATTAGCCTGTGAGCAGAAAGAGTGTTTGGGGTCTTCATAATTTTTTCAAGTTTTAGATTGAGTCCAGCTAAAGCCGCATGCTCCAATACCGGAGCGTAAGCCTTTATAACTAAATCTTTATTTCCAAACTTTCTCTCTAAATACTCTCTCCTGTCAACTCCCTGTAACGGCATTTCAGGATTTAATTGAAAGGGATGCCACTGAATATTGAAGGGATGGTTCCCAGCCTTTTCTAGTGCTCTGTCTAAATAACTTTTCCCAATATAACACCACGGACATATAGGGTCTGAAAAAATATCAAGTTTAACCATAATTGCCTCTTTGGTAGAGGTTCTTTAGATAATTCGAAGTATGCATTTTAACTAATTATCCTTCCACCAAACATCAGGAAAAAATCCTATTCGATCTCCATACAATGGGGTTTTATTCGGATATCGTATATTTGACTTGTGAGCTATCCGGCTTGGTCCATTATGATAAATTGGAATAACATAACGACCAGCCATCAAGATGCGATCCATCGCTCTAGTTATTGACTGCAGCTCATTTATTGAACTTGACTTCATTATTTTATTTAAAAGTTTATCCATTATGGGCGACTTTAGGCCCATTAAATTTCTTGTTCCTTCAACATCTGCATATTCGGAGGACCAATAAAGATACTGTTCGTTTCCAGGACTAAGTGACAAATCTCTTGAATATGGAGCCATGTCAAATTCTAATTTCTTAATTCTTTCCCAGTATTGAGAGCTATCAACTAGTTCAATTTTGACGTCCACACCTAATCTACGCAGCGCTGATGAGTACATTTCAACAATTGATAAATATTCTCTTGCCCCCTGGCGGAGTAAAATTGAAAACTTAAACTGACGACCCTGATCATCTCGAAGTTTTCCTTTCGTAACTTTAAATCCCGCATCTTGTAAATTTTTTAGAGCCTTTTTCATATTGGCTCTATTTCTCTCGGAACCGTTCGATTCAGGTAATTTATAACCTTCAATTGTACCTGGAAGGTAAGTGTGAACAGGATCTTGTAACAATTCTAAAACTTTGCCTTCAGCCAAACCATCTTTCATTCCAAGAATTGAGTTGGAAAAATAAGAAGAAATGCGCTGTTGCCTTCCAGCATTCTGAGATTCGTTAATATATTCAAAATTGAATGCTTCAATTAAAGCCTGCCTAACTCGCCAATCGGAAAAGATGGCTCTCCTTGTATTCATTACTAGACCACGCATGCCAGTAGGTCTTCCATGTGGTATTTCTGATTTAACAACTCTACCACTAATCACTGCTGGAAAATCAAATTGGGTTTCCCATTTTTCTGCATTTCCTTCTCTGAAAATATCTATTTCGCCAGCTTTGAAAGCTTCAAAAAGTACTGTTGAGTCCCCAAAATATTCGATAGAGATCTTATCAAAATTTAAAGTACCTTTTCTAAATGGTAATTGATTTCCCCAGTAATTAGGGTTCCGTTCCAAAGTTATTGAGTTACCTGGATCGATAGAAGAAATAACGTAAGCGGCGGTTGAGATAGGGACTATTTCAATACTTGAATTTTCAAAATCACTTTTACTCCATTGTGATTTCTGCAGAATGGGTCGCATTCCAGCTAAAAGAGCTAGCTCTGGGTTGTCTTCGTTAAAATTTATCCTCAGACTTCTTGGGCCAGTTTTTTCGATACTCTTTATTTTTTTCCAAAGGCCTCGATATCGCCAGTGGCCTATAGTGCCTAATGTTTTGTATGACCAAATGACATCCTCAATTGTAACAGGGGAGCCATCACTGAATTTTGCTTCTTTTCTCAGCTTAAATTCGACCCACTCACGATTCGGACCGGTTTCAATTGATTCTGCTAAAAGCCCATAAAGTGTAAATGGTTCGTCCCAACTTCTTCCCATAAGAGACTCATAAGCCCAAAAGCGAAGTTGCCATGGTGAGCGGCCTTTAACAATATGCGGATTTAGTGAGTCGAAAGATCCAACAGCTCCAATTTTTAACGACCCACCTTTTCTTGCCTTTAAATTGACGTATGGAAGAGACACAAAATCATGTGGTAACTGGGGTGCGTCATACATAGAGATTGCGTGTTTTGGCTCTGACAACGCGATATTAACGAAATAAGAAAAGTAAAAGACAAAAAATAGGGTTAAAAATTTCTTGAGTTGGTAAATGTTCATAACAAAGCCATTCTTTGGATCTAATCTAGTCATTTGCCAAATTATTAAGCTCTAAAATACTGTTTTACAAACTTTTTGCTTGGCGTCATGTCTGGAACGTTGTATAACAAATTTACTGCTCGATAGGTTTCTTGCCTGTATGAAACCTGCCTCAATAACTTGGCGCCTGCTTTTGCAGGCGCTTTTTTTTATTCCATACTTAGGTTAGATTTTGGTGCGTAATTGATGAATATTAAGCTTTTTTGCTAACGCGACTTTTATAAATTTTATCTTTTTGAGCGGCCTTCTTTGCTGGAGGGTAAACAAGACCTGCAGAGATAACTAATTTTGCGGCGTCTTCGATAGACATATCTAATTCAATAATATCTTTTTTTGGAAAAAATAATAAAAATCCAGATGTTGGGTTTGGGGTCGTGGGAACAAAGACAGAAACCATCGGGCCGTTAGAAGAGTTTCGGTCAGCGATTTCCCCTTTTGCCGTTGTAGAAATGAAGCCAATAGCCCAAATCCCTTTTCGTGGGTATTCAATCATACATGCTTTTTCAAAAGACCTTTCTTGTTGTGCAAAAACAGTTTCGGCAATTTGTTTAATGCCTGAATAGAAAGACCGAACTACTGGCATTCTGTTTACTAAGTTTTCGGCGTATTTTATAAACGAGCGCCCAATTAAACCTTTTGCCAGCCAGCCAACTAAAGTAGCAAAAACTAAGAATACTACGACCCCAACACCTCTTATATTTAACTTTAAGTCATAGCCAAAAATGGTATTGAGAATCTCTTCTGGACGATATGCGTCTGGTACAAAGGGTAGAACAAATCCATCAAACCATCCAATTACACTCCAAATCAACCAGATGGTGAGCGCCACGGGAGCAATCACAACGATACCTGTTAAAAAACTTGTTCTTAGACGTGCGAGCATATTTTCAATGTTACCAATCTGTTTTCTAATTTTTTAGTTTATACAATTTATTGGTTAAACCAATACTGTTTACTACTAATTTCTTCCTTAAAAACATAATGCAATTTTTGACGCAAGTTTTGCGTTATTCTTGATTAAGGCAATATTTGCCAAAAGTGACTCACCTTTAGAGAGTTGGTTGATTTTTGAGAGGATAAAGGGTGTCAAATCTTTAGCAATTATATTTTTTTCATTAGCAAGCTTTACGGCTTCTATTACTATTGGTTCTATTGTTTCAAAAGGAATTTGATCTGCTTTTGGTATAGGGTTTGCGATCAATTGGCCTCCAGAAAGACCTAGGCGTTTTCTTATTTCATGAGATTTTGCTATTGAAGATGGATCGTCAAGTGATAACGGAGATGCAAATGGACTATCGCTTGACCAAAATGCTGGTAGGCTAGTTTGTCCAAAAGTGATAACTGGAACGCCTAGGGTCTCTAAAACCTCTAATGTTTTAGGAATATCCAGAATAGCTTTAGGTCCAGCACAGACAACTGAGACGCTTGTCTGGGATAACTCTTGTAAATCTGCAGAAATATCAAAAGTTTTTTCGGCATACTTATGAACTCCTCCAATACCACCTGTAGCAAAAATTTTTATTCCAGCCAGCTTCGCAATGATCATTGTTGCTGCAACCGTAGTTGCTCCGGTTTCCTTTCTCACTAAGCAATGAGCCAAATCTGCTCTAGATAATTTTCTCACGGCTTTATTTTTTGATAATTCAGATAGGCTTTCATCTTCTAAACCAACTTTAATAACACCGTTTATAATAGCTATAGTAGCTGGCGTAGCACCATATTCTCTTATAACGGACTCAACACTTTTGGCAGTTTTAAGGTTCTCAGGCCAAGGCATGCCATGTGTTATTATGGTACTTTCCAAAGCAACGATTGGTTCGTTATTTTTAATTGCCTGTTTTACATCTGAAGAATATTCAATTTTAATCATTTAATTTCGGTCTCAACATATTTTGAAGCGCTTACAGCGGCCTGGGATAGAGCTTTTACTTTCGTTGATTGCTTGATTTCGTTT
The DNA here is from genome assembly GCA_003332035.1 of Paracoccaceae bacterium. Taxonomy (GTDB): domain Bacteria; phylum Pseudomonadota; class Alphaproteobacteria; order Rhodobacterales; family Rhodobacteraceae; genus Salinivivens. Next base: position 4,518 of record QOQI01000043.1, on the reverse strand, counting down.
GTAACATGGCAAGCTAAAAAATAATCCCCAGCACCTGTCACATGTCTTATACTTTTGACTTTAGGCGGTAAGATTGAGATTGGCTCATGATTAATAGAAGAATCGCAAATGCTTTGGTCGCCATTAGTCACAATAGCTCTCCCCACGCCCTTCTTCACCAAATAAGTTGATGCTTGTGTGGTGTTTTTGAAACTCACTTCGCACAGATTTTCCGCTTCAGTTTTATTACAATAAATTGTTACGTTTGGAAGACTTAAAAATGGTTTTAAACGAATTGCTTTTGAAGTTGAAGCAGATGCAATTCGTACATCGTTATTCATTAGCTTTTTATTTTCAGCAATTTTTAGTAAAGTTGCATGAGTTAAGTTTCCATCTAATATGATTATGTTTCGAGAATGGTCAGGGTTTGTTTTCACAAGGCCATTTTCAAGTGGTTTTAATATTCTCTGGCTATACTCTTCAACATTTTTAACATGGGCGATCGCAGCTTTCAGTCCATGTATATCTTCGATCGCTAAATAGCTGTCTGTTTCTGAATTATTACAGATATAAATATTATTTGTAATAATTCCCAACTCTTTACAAAAACTCATAATAGCGCGCCCTTTAGAGTCGTTTCCTAACGCTGTTAAGAGTTCTACATTAGGCAAGCCACTCAACGCTAATTGTTTACAAATGTTAAATGCAACACCTCCAACACTTGTTTTTATTGTACCAGCCACATCATCGCCAATATTGATCTTACTTTTACTATAACCAATTGTGTCTATGAGAGCGCTACCAGCGCATATTATTTTGAAATTATTGTGATTCATTGGATGCACTAAAGGTGAGGGCCGCCCAATAACTTGTCCAAAAAACATTATTTTTAGGGTTATCATTCAATTCTAAAATTACATTGTCTACTAAATAATCGTGACCTTCAGTCACTTCAAATTTACCTATTCCGTTTGAATCAGTAAGAGTGGTTAGAATACTAACTTTATTTTCGAAATCTCTTTCAAAAATTGTAATCTGTCTATTTTTTTGCGGCTCATTATTAAAAAGTAATTGAACCGAAAATTCGTCTGATGACGAAATTAGATATGGATTAGTTAGGGCCACTAATTCATGTTTAAGACCGACATTTGTATCAGAACCGCTTGCGTCACCAACTCCAATTAGAATTTTTGAAAAGCGATAATATTCTTCTTTGAAATTATTATTAGGGAATTTGAGTTCAGCGTGTTTTTGAATTGCCCAATCTTCTCCTTTTTCGGATACAAAATTAGCAAACTTATCTATCGATTTATAAGTTATAGTAGATTTTTTACTAATATAAATACCTGTTATTAAGCCATTTTTACCAATAGATATAGTAGCTGCTGGAGTGTCTCCCATTCTTGATTCAATTTCAATTTTTTGTTTATTGCTGATATAGTAAAAGTTGGAAAATCTGCTCTTGAAATATGAAAGTCCTATTCCTTTAAACATTTGGCCATTTTTTAAACTGATTTGGATATCTTTACCCACGGATTGTCGAAATGTAGTTGTATCAAGCCACATTTCATGAGAAATCGAAGGTAAACCTTTAGAAACAAAAAATCCAAAACAAATGATTAGTATGCTGAACTTCAATTTAAAAAGAACGAGTAGATTATTTTTTATTGTTGTCATTTTTTTCTGTATAAAAACCGCACCTCTAAAAGCGCACGAAATGTCACCTTCTATCTTAGATCTTACACTAAATCCAAATACTGTTGAGTTAAAGATAAGATTTTCTGTTGAGGCTATGTTAGCGGAAGTCGACCTCTCTGAAATAAGCGATACGAATTTGTCAAAAAATGCTGAAAAATATGATGAATTACGTGGCTTAACACCAGAACAAATTAAAAAAATATTTAAGTATAAATGGCCAGATTTTGAGAAATATATATCGTTAAATCAATCGGGTAGGGGGATTAAGTTAAATTATCAAGAGCTAACAGTACCTGGCGTGGGAAATACAGAGCTCACAAGGATCAGTTATTTATTTCTCGAAGGAAAGCTTCAAAATAATGAGCCAGTTGTTTTTTCGTGGAACTCCAAATTGGGGCCAATTGTGGTAAGGCAATTAGGAGTAGAGAATGGCTTAACGCAATTTCTCGCCGATGGAGATGTATCAGACCTAATTTTCTTTGAGGGATCATTACAAAAAAATAAAATCATTACTTTTCTTGATTATATATTTGTTGGTTTCGAGCATATTATTCCAAAAGGATGGGATCACATCGTCTTTGTCTTGGGATTGTTTTTCTTCTCGAGTAAGTTCAAACCATTAATTTGGCAAATTTCAACTTTTACTCTGGCGCACACCATAACATTGGCACTGGGTTCACTTGGCTACATTAGGATTGTTCCGGAACTGGTGGAGCCGCTGATAGCGCTTTCGATTGTGTTTATTTCTTTTGAAAATATCTTTACCAAGAATTTTAGTAGGTGGCGGCCGTTAGTAATTTTTACTTTCGGGTTATTACATGGCTTAGGCTTTGCTTCAGTACTAGGAGAATTTGGGCTTCCAACAGAATTTTTTATTCCAGCATTACTTGGTTTTAATGTGGGGGTTGAGTTTGGGCAATTGACGGTTGTGTTGTTAGCTTTCATCTTGTTAGGTTATTGGTTTAACCAGAAAAACTACTACACTAGCTCTATAGCTCAGCCAATATCGGCTATAATTGGTCTGGTTGGCGCTTTTTGGTTCATCGAAAGATTGATTTAATAAAAAATACACTTTTTGAACTTGCAAATATAAATACTTTGTCTTAAAGCCCCTGATAATAATTCGCAGATGGGATTAGGGCTTTTAAGAGAGAAATTCTTAGCAGGTCCACCGGTTGAAGTTTAACTTTCAAGCTCCCATCAAGGCATTAAACCGGAAAGGATTTTAAAATGGCTCTACCTGAGTTTTCATTACGTCAATTATTAGAAGCTGGTGTACATTTTGGTCACCAAACCCAAAGATGGGATCCACTAATGGAGTCTTACATTTATGGTTCTCGGAATGGCATTCATATTTTAGATTTAACACAAACTGTTCCGATGCTTGACCAAGCTCTTAACGTAGTACGTGAAACAGTGGCCAAAGGTGGAAGTATTTTATTCGTTGGTACTAAACGCCAAGCCTCGTCACCAATTGCTGAAGCAGCTGAGAAGTGCGCTCAGTATTATATGAACCATCGTTGGTTGGGAGGCACTCTGACCAACTGGAAAACGGTATCACAGTCTATTCAGCGGCTTAAATCTATTGATGAACAAGTTGCGTCAGGATCAATTGAAGGTCTTACAAAAAAAGAAAGGCTAGGGGTTGAGCGCGAACATGCTAAATTAAAGGCATCTTTTGACGGAATTGCTGAGATGGGTGGTGTACCTGATTTAGTTTTCGTCGTTGATGTAAAAAAGGAAGCTCTTGCAGTTGCAGAAGCCAACAAACTTGGAATACCGGTTGTTGCCGTTGTCGATACCAATTGTTCACCAACTGGGGTTGATTATATGATTCCTGGAAACGATGATGCGTCCCGAGCAATAGGCCTTTATTGTGACTTGATCAGTAGGGCTGCTCTCGATGGTATGTCTGCTCAGCTTGGAGCAGCTGGAGTTGATTTAGGAGAGATGGAGGAAGCTCCATCTGAAGCAGTATTGGCTGAAGCAGTTGAAGAAGAGCCGATACCCGAAGATGCCACGGAGAGTACCACCTCTACAACTAAATCAGATAGCAAAGAAATCGCTGATAAAGTCGAAGTTACGACTAAAAAGTCAAAGGCTAGCGCAAAAAAACCAAAGGCCGTAGCGAAAAAGGCCACTACTTCTAGCAAAGCTAAGAAAAAGGACGATGATAAAGTATCCAAAAGTTCTTCAGTAGATGACAAAAAAGCTGAAAGCGATGAAAAGCCGGCCGAAGGTACTGCTTAATCTAGCCAAAGTTCATAGAAACGAAAATGTCAGTTATTTGAAGCGTTGTAAACAATCGCTAGAATTAAAAAAGGGTTTAAGAAATGTCTATTACAGCATCAATGGTTAAAGAACTAAGAGAGTCTACTGGCGCGGGCATGATGGATGCCAAAAAAGCTCTAACAGAGACATCCGGTGACTTCGAAGCTGCGGTTGACTGGCTTAGAACAAAGGGCTTGGCGAAAGCTGCTAAAAAATCTGACAGAGTAGCTGCGGAAGGTTTGGTTGCAGTTTTTGTTGATGGACCTAATGGGGTAGCAATTGAAGTTAACTCAGAAACAGATTTTGTTGCAAAAAATGCAGAATTTCAAGAAATGGTGAAAGGTTTTGCTGGTGTTGCTCTGAATTGTGATAGTCTTGAAGCGTTAATTAATGCGGATTTTCAAGGAAAAAAGATTTCTGAGGTTATAACGGATAAAATAGCGACTATTGGAGAAAACCTATCCTTACGCCGAATTGCTAAAATTTCTGGTGATCAAGTTGTTTCTTATGTTCACAATGCTGCTGCTGATGGGATGGGCGCAATCGCCGTGTTGGTTGCATTAAAAGGAA